>CAZCRP010000034.1:0-14370 GCA_964501055.1 uncultured Acidimicrobiaceae bacterium | reverse complement strand
GTCCCAGCCCGTCGTTGCCGGCCGGCAGGTCGCCGTGATAGGTGGGGGGATCCTCGCCCAGCACTGCGGCGACCCGGTCCTGGAGACCGACGGCGCGGATGTGCTTCTCACACTGCTGGTCGACCGCCGCGTGCAAGAAGAACGCCAGGATCATCGGGGCCGGACCGTTGATCGTCATCGACACCGACGTGGCCGCGTCGGTCAGGTCGAAGCCGGAGTAGAGCTTCTTGGCATCGTCCAAGGTGGCGATCGACACCCCCGAATTGCCCACCTTGCCGTAGATGTCGGGACGCTCCGCCGGATCCTCCCCGTAGAGGGTCACCGAATCGAAGGCGGTCGACAGCCGTTTGGCCTCCATCCCCGCGGCCAGATAGTGGAAACGGCGGTTGGTCTGCTCGGGGGGACCCTCCCCGGCGAACATGCGGGTCGGATCCTCCGCCGTCCGCTTCAACGGATAGATCCCCGCCGTGTACGGATACGATCCGGGCAGGTTCTCCCGCCGTCCCCACCGCACCCGATCCTCCCACCCGGAGAACTTGGGGACCGCCACCTTCGGGACCGGGGTGTGCGACAGCGACTCGGTCGTCAACGGCACCGTGATGTCACGGCCCCGCACCGTGTACACGAACTCGTCCCCGGAGTAACGGGCGATGCGGTCGTCCCAGCCATCCAGGATGGCGCGGGTCTCCTCGTCCAGCAGTGCCTGGCGTTCGGTGATCGCCCCGGCCAGGTCGGCGTCGGTCAGTGCGGCCGCCGTGCGCAGCGCCTCGAGTTCGGCGGCGATCCTGGCCTGGTCTGCGACCTCTTGGTCCTCGCGGCGGGCGGCCTCGGCGATCTCGGCCAGATAGCGGACCCGCGGTGCCGGCACGATGACCAACGCGTCGCGATCATCGGTCGCCAGTTCCAGCGTCGATGGCCGCCCCAGCGCCGTCATCACCGCCCGGTAGAAGCGGTTGGTCCCGGGATCGTTGAACTGCGACGCCACCGTCGGATACACCGGGATGAGGGACTCGTCGACATCGAACAGCTTCCGGTTGCGCCGGTACTGCTTCCTCACATCCCTGACGGCGTCCTCCGCCCCGGGCTTGTCCGCCTTGTTCACCACCACCAGGTCGGCGAAGTCCAACATGTCGATCTTCTCGAGCTGCGTCGCCGCCCCGTACTCCGGCGTCATCGCATACACCGACAGATCGACGTGGTCGACGATCTCACTGTCGGACTGCCCGATCCCGGACGACTCCAGGATGATCAGGTCGAACCCGGCCGCCCTCAACACCGCCAATCCGTCCGCCACCGCCCGCGACAACGCCCGATGAGCCTGGCGGGTCGCCATCGACCGCATGAACCCCCGCGGGTGCGGCAACGCGTTCATCCGGATCCGATCACCCAACAGCGCTCCACCCGACCGGCGCCGGGTCGGATCCACCGACAGCACCGCCACCGTCGAGTCCGCGAAATCCAACAGGAAGCGCCGCAGCAACTCGTCGACCAGCGACGACTTCCCCGAACCCCCTGTCCCCGTGATTCCCAAGACCCGGCCGGAGGCTGACGCCGCCCTCTCCCGCATGGCCTCGAACACGTCAGGGTATTTGTCGGGATGATTCTCCGCCGCCGACAACAACGAGGCGATCTCCACCCGGCGGGTCACATCGACGGCACCCGGATCGACCTCCCCCAACTCGCCCGACGGCACATCCGCCGCCTGCAGCATCTCGTCGATCATCCCCTGCAGACCCATCGTCCGCCCGTCGTCGGGAGAAAAGATCCTGGCCACCCCTTCCGACTCCAACCGCTCGGCCTCCTCCGGCAGGATGGTCCCCCCACCGCCGCCGAACACCAGCACATCCGACCGGCCCGCCTCATCCAGCAGCTGGCGTAGGAACCGGAAGTACTCCATGTGGCCGCCCTGGTACGAGGTGACCGCCACCGCCCTGGCATCCTCCTCCACCGCCGCCGCCGCCACCTCCGCCGCCCCCCGGTTGTGACCGAGATGCACCACCTCCGCCCCTGACGCCTGCATCATCCGACGGAAGATGTTGATCGAGGCGTCATGCCCATCGAACAAGTTCGTCGCCGTCACAAAACGAACCGGATGGGTCGGGCGGTATCCGGGTTGGTCCATCCGGTCATCGTATCCGCCACGTCCTCCCTTGCGGACGAGCGCAGGCGTGCCAGACTCACCCCCGGGAGACAGATAGGGTGGTGGGGAGCCGCCCGAGGAGGCCGGGATCGTGAGGAACTTCAAAGGGCAGCTGACGTCACACGACAGGGCCGACCACTATGTCGCGACCGTCGCGGTCGACGGCGAGTGGATCCGGATCTGGAACGAGCACAAGCGGGTGGGCGCCTGGCCGGTCGAGCAGGTCCACTGTGAACGCGTCACCGTGTTCCGGTTCCAACTCACCCTCGACGGTGTCGTCCACACGTTCCAGCCCGACGATCCCGGCGGATTCGCCACCGGCGTCGGCGCTGTCATCGACCTTCGGCCCACCAGCCGGTTCGGCCTGGGGCCGCGCGTCAAGGCAGCCAAGGAGGAACTCGCCGCTGCCCGCCCGGCCGGCAGCGACGACGAGCCGGCAGGAGACTGATCGCTCACGCCCTTCCGACGAGCGATTCCATCGACAGTTGGATCGTCTCGATCCGGAACGGCTTCACGATGTGATCGTCCATCCCGGCGTCGAGGCATGCCTGTCGGTCGGCGTTGAAGGCGTGGGCCGAAACCCCGATGATCGGGATGGACGACCCGCCGGCACGAATGACCTTCGTTGCCTCGATCCCATCCATCCGCGGCATCTCCATGTCCATCAGGACCACGTCGAAGTGTGAGCCGCCCTGGAGCGCTTCCACTGCTTCGACGCCGGTGGCGGCCGCCGCCGTGTCGTGGCCGAGCGTCTCCAACCCGCGCATCACCAGCGCCCGACCCGTCGGAGAGTCGTCGACGACCAGTACTCGCAGACTGCTGCGCCGTTCGCGGAGCCAGTGCCTCGTCACCAGCGCCGGCATCGCGCCGCCCGCCAGCACGCGCACCGCCTCGATGAGGTCCACCGGCGAGACGGGCTGCGGGAGGTACCCCTTGATCCCCAGCTTGACGCACTCGTCGCCGTCGCCGCGTTCTCCCTGCGGTGGCACCAGGATCAGCGGGGCACGGGACAGGTGACGATCGCCCATGACACGGGCGGCGAAGTCGAATGGTGAGCGGGTGGGAGCCGCCACGATGGCGGCCGGTGCCAGTCCCGGATCGTCCGACAGGGCGACGGAAGCCGAGGCGAGCGGAATCTGTGTGAAGTCGGAAGGTTCGCAGCCTCCGGTGCGGAGAGCCTCCGCCAGTGCCCGGTTCGACTCGGGTCGGTCACCGACGACCACGACCCACCGGTTGCTCAGCGAGGCCGGCCCATTTCCCTCCTCGTCGGTCACGTGGCGGGGGAACGTGACGGTGAAGTCGAACGTCGAGCCGTGGCCCGGCTGGCTCGCCACCCGTATCTCTCCCCCCATCGCGGCCACGACCGCCTGCGAGATGGTGAGACCCAGGCCGGCGGTGACCGCACCGGTGTGCGTCGCGGCCTGGGAGAACGGCTCGAAGATCCTGGCCTGGTCGTCTGCCGCGATGCCGGCCCCGGTGTCGCGCACCGCGAAGCGCACGGTGACACTCGACGCATCGTGGGCCACGAGTCCGGCACCCACCTGCACCCGGCCCTCGGAGGTGTATTTCACGGCATTGTCGACCAGTCGGGTGAGTACCTGGCGGAGCCGCCCCGGATCCCCCACCACGTCGGTGGGAAGAGTGCCGAGACCGTGCAGGGTGATCTCGATTCCCCGGTCTGCTGCCAGCATCCGCAGCGGACGAACCGCCTCGCGCACCGCGTCCGGCAAGCGGAACGGGATGTGCTGGAGCTCGATTCCACCTGTCTCGATCTCGGAGATGTCGAGTAAGTCATTCACTGCCGTCAGCAGCGCCTCACTGGCGGTGTCGAGGACGTCGACGCTGACACGCTGATCGGGTGTGAGGTCCGTGACACCGAGCAGCCGGCTGGCGCCGGTGATCGCAGTGAGCGGCGTGCGCAGCGAATGGCCGATGCGGCGCAGGGCATCCGCTCGGTCGGCGGCGCCGACGTTCATCTCGTCAGGCAAGAGCCCTCCCCCGAATACGTTCCGGACAGACAGCATACGCAGCGCCGACCTTTCGCCCACGTAGTCTGGCCGAGTGGTCCGGAGTTCCTCACTGTTGGTGTTCCTGCTCGCCGCCTGCTCCGGGGTGGGAACGTCGGACGTCGTGACGACCCTCGCCACGACCTCCACCACCACCGCCACCTCCACCACCTCGGCGCCTCCCACCGCCACCGACATCTACGCCAGCGTCAGCCCGGCGTTGGCCTTCGTCCACACCCCGGTGGGCAGCGGCAGCGCCATCCTCATCGACCACACGACCCTGGTCACGAACGCCCACGTCGTATGGCCGTCGTCGCACGTCGCGATATCGTTCCCAGGTGGGGCCGGCGGGACCGTCCCGGTGACCGGCTATGACTGGATGGCGGACATCGCCCTCCTCGATGTCACAGGAGTCGCCAACCTACCGTCGCCCGTCACATTCGCCGCAGACGTCGTGGCCCCCGGCAACACCGTGTACTTGGTCGGGTATCCGGCTGACAATGCCGGCAGTGCCGCGCCCGCCATCACTGCCGGCATCGTCTCCCGTCTGCGTTCCTGGCCGGAGGCCGGTCTGACGTTCACCCAATCCGACGCGCTGATCTCGGGAGGGCAATCCGGTGGCGCCCTGGTCGACGAGCGTGGACGGGTGGTCGGAATCTCGGGGCTGAGCATCGGTGATGGGTTCGCGCTGGCGCTCACCGCCGCCGACCTGGTCGACCGGGTGGAGCGCATACGCGCGAAGGACGGCGGCGAGCTCGGCGGCCGGGCGGTCGCCGACCTCACCGGTCCGCCCACCAGCGAGGGTTCGGTCCCGTTCGTGCTCGACGAGGTCGTGTTCGTCTTCGACGGCAGCGCCGGACAGTCGGTGGCGATCGAGATCACCGGCTCGGAGCCCCTGAACGCAGATCTCGTCGGCCCCGACGGCTTCGTCGAAGCAGTCAACGTCGCCGCCGGCACCGTCGTCCTGCTCGAGGCCGAACTCGTGCTCGACGGTCCCCACTTCGTCGTCGTCTATCCGGAGTCCGAGCCCATCGGGTCGGTCAGGATCTCCGGCATCGATGCGAGATCATGGACCGATCCCGACCACGGGCGCAGCTTGGAGGTGGGGACACGCCTCGCAGGGATGGGCGACTATCCGGGCGATCTCGACTGGTTCTCGCTGGATCTCGTCGCCGGCCAGCGGGTGACGATCACGGTGACGTCGATCAACATCGACGCCTCGATCCTCGTCGACCTGCTGGTTCCCGTCGACGACACCGCCTTCGCCAGCGACAGTGACAGCGCAGGAGGTGTCCTCGGTCTCGACGCCCGACTCGACTTCACCGCCCCGGCGACCGGCACCTACGCGGTGGCCGTGTTCGACGAGACGGGATTCGGCCCCGGCGGATACATCATCGCCGTCGAGGAACACCGCGAATGAGGCGCCTGATACGCCCGGTGGTGGCAGCCTCGGCGGTGGTCGCCGGCCAGATCGCGTGGTCGATCTGGCGGCCGCTGCCCACGTTCCAGGACCTCGATCCGAACGGATTCGAGGGTCCGCCCGACGGGAGACTGGTGAAGATCATCGTGCTCGGTGACAGCAGCTGCACCGGCGCCGGCCTGTCGGACCCGGCCGACATCTGGCTCAGGGTCCTGGCCAGACGTCTCGGGGCACGCGGCTGGCGGGTCGAGATCCTCTCGTTCGCGGTGGGAGGCTCGAAGGCCTCCGACGTGGTCCGCGACCAGCTTCCCCTGGCGCTGGAAGCAGGGGGCGACATCGCCCTGGTTTCGGTGGGTGGCAACGATGCGTTGCGCGGTGTCGGCCTACGGAGCTTCGAGTCCGACCTCGACACGATCGTCGCCGCCCTGCGCTCGGTGGTCGGGGTCGTGGCGTTGAGCGGCGTCGGCGACATCGGGACCGTGCCCCGGCTCCCTCCGCTGGTGGCGGCCGCCGCCCGCCGGAGGGGCATCGCGATGAACGCCATCCACCAACGCGTGGCCGCTCGCTATGGCGCGCTGGTGGCGGACCAGTGGGCGTGGGCGGCCGCTCGCTTCCGGGACCGCGGGGTGTTCGCTCCCGATCTCTTCCATCCCAACGAGGAGGGCCACCGGGTGTGGGCAGAGGTGGCGTTCGAGCTGATCTCACCCGTCGTCGGTGACCCGTCCGCCCCCTGAGCCCGCCTCCGCTGCGTCGCCGGCCCGATCGGTGACACGTCTGACGCCCGAATCCGTGGCCAGCCAATCCATCCTGCGGTCGTGCGCCTCGGTCGGGAGCCTCTCCACCACGAGCCGGTCGAGCGTCACCCCGACCGCCACCGCATGCGGGGCCGAGGCGAAGAGCCCGTCGTAGTAGCCCTTGCCCCAGCCGATGCGGTTGCCATGACGGTCGAAGGAGAGCGCCGGCGTCAGCACGATGTCGAGGACGTGCGGATCGACCGTCAGGCTGTCGGCCACGGGTTGTTCATAGCCGAACCGATGGACTTCACGCGGGGCATCGAACGGATGGACCGTGAGGGGATGGTCGCCGCCCGGGGTGCGCGTCACATACCAGCGGTGTCGATCGTCGACGACCGACCGGAGGTCGACTTCACCCGGCATCGGCAGGTAGACCAGCACATGTGAGGGCGGACGGGAGTCCAACCATCCCCGCACGTGGCCCGCCACCGCAATCGACTCCTCCTCTGTGACCGCCGGTCGACCACGCAGGGCCCGCCGCGTCGTTGACTTGTCCATGGCGCCCGAGCGTATCGGGCCGGCGCGGGGACGAGTCGGTACCCTACCGGCGGTGCAAACCTACGGGCGAATGATCCGCCGCACGCTGGCGGTCGGCTTCACAGCCCTCTACACGACCCTCGGCGCCGGGCTGGTCGCCTGGTTCCTCGGGTCGCGAGATCCGTCCGACCCGCGCATCGAGCGGCTGATCCAATGGTGGGCAGGCAAGTGGCTGCAGGCGGCGCGCTGCACCCTGGAGGTACGGGGAGTCGAGAACGTCGACCCGTCGCGCTCGTACGTCGTCGTGGCCAACCACACCTCGAACCTCGATGTCATGGCCTGCTTCGCCGCGATTCCGCTCCCGATCAGGTATCTGGCGAAGAAGGAGCTGTTCAGCATCCCCGTCCTCGCCCAGGCGATGCGGGCGGTGGGGATCGTCGAAGTGGACAGGAGCGGGAGAGCGGCGGCGATCGCGTCGGTCAACCAACAGTCGAAGCCGGTGATCGAACGCGGTCACTCGTTGATCATCTATCCAGAAGGAACACGCAGCTACCACGGCGAGCTGCAGGCGTTCAAGAAGGGAGCGTTCGCCATGGCGGCGGCGGCGGAGATGCCGATCCTCCCGGTGGCGATCAGTGGCACCTGGGAGGCATGGAAACCGCACAGCCCGTGGATCAACGGCCACTCCCACATCGTCGTGGTGATCGAGAAACCCATCGAGACAGAAGGGCTCAGCCAGACGGAGATCGAGGCGCTGCGCACGACGGTGCACGGTGTCATCGCCGGGCACCTCGTTCAGTCGTAGATGCCGGCGAGGAAGGTGGCACCGTCGCGAACGACGCACAGGAACGCCCCGGCGGAGGTCACCAGTTGGTAGCGGTCGACCGGCCCCTCCCCTGCCCACCACGAGCCGGTCAGCCGCCACGGTCCCGCCCACGTGAGGATCGGCTCCCACCTCGTTCCCAACCGGAGACGGACAGGTAGCCCCTCGTCCCACTCGACCTCGAGCGGTGGCGGGTGGGGCGGGACCAGCGCGGGCGATGGGACGGGAGTCGCGCCCGGCCATGGCGCCTCCGGGTCGCGGTCGCGCACCGGTTCCTCCTGCCAGCGGTGCCAGGCCACCTGCTCGGCGGGCATCCTCCCTCCCTGAGCCGCGGCCTCCAACACCTGCTCAGGACCGACCAGGGACTGGACCCTGGCCAGTGCACGCTCGGTCTCGACTCGGGCTGTCTCGTCGGTGAAGAACCCGAGCTGGCGCCCCTCACCCGAGAGATCCGACGGGTCCAGTCGCAGCCGCACGATCCCTCCACTCGTGCGACGCCGCTCCTCCACCCAGGCCTGCAACTGCCAGCGGACCCGGTCCGAGAGCGCGTCTTCGGTGAACGGATCGGATGACCGCCACACCCGGGAACGCACCTCACCGTCTTCGGTCTCCGCTTCGACGACGATCCGGTGAGGAGCAATGCCCTCACGCCTGAGGTTCGTCATCAGCCTCACGGCCAGCGCCCTGGCGGCGAACGCCACCTGATCGGTGAGCTCGAGAGGGTCCTCCCAGCTCGACTCCACGGCCAACTCGACCGGGATGGGGCGCGGGTCGACCAGCCGATCCTCTCCCCGGGAGAGGCGATGGGCAACGAGTCCGACTGCGCCGAACCGCGACGCCACGGCGTCGCGAGGCAGAGCGGCCAGCGATCCGAGGGTGGTGACGCCCAGCCAGCGGAAGGTGGAGACGAGATCGTCGTGGTCGATGGCGGAGATGTCGAGCTCCGCCAGGAACGAGGCGGTGTCCGTCACCAGCTGGGGGACGTCTCCGGCGGTACGCGCCGCCCAGGTGGCGGCGAACGGCCCATCTGCCAGCCCGATCCGCGCTTCCACCCCTGCAGCACGCAGCCTCTCGGCGACGAGACCCGCCACGGTGGTCTCGTCGCCGTAGTAGCGCACGGCCCCGGCGACGGGGATGAGCATGAAACCCGGCTCGACGATCTCGATACGGGGGACGACCTCCTCGACCCGACGGACGACCGGCTCGAAACGGCGCGCCTCTTCTTCGGTGTCACGAGCGAGAACGGTTGCCCCAGGACAGAGGCCCTCCGCCTCCCGACGGGGCTGTCCCCGTCTCACCCCGGCACCGTGAGCGATGGGATCGGCGGCCACCACGCGCGACACCCCCTGACGGGGGGGACCGACCACGATGACGGCGCTATCCGAAGGCGCGTCCGGCCTGCCCAACGGCCAGGTCGGACACCACACGCAGAGCGTGCGATCCGGCATCGTCCACCTCGATCCTCCGCGTCATTCCGGCGGCACCCTTCCCCGATGCCTCCAGCACCAGGCGCCGCCTCCGCAGCCGTCCATGGCCCCGGTCAGGGCCCTCCCAATGCACTTCCCTGGCGTGCAGCCGCAGGAACCCGATCCCGGGCGGCAACTCCCCTGCCAGCGGCCGGAACATCACCCGTCCCTGGCGGGCGCGGATGAGAGCGGCGAGACGGCGCAGATCCTGGTCACGCACCCCGGGGGGGACCTCGGCGTACATCGCCGGGACACCCTCCAGTAGCGCCGCCGCCACCCGCGGCCAAACCGTCGGATCGGAACAGCGCACGATCACCGGATCCTGCACACCCGTCTCCCACGCCGCCAGGGGCGACGCCCATCCGCGCACGTCGAGGATCACGACGGGGGCCGACCGAGAGGGCTCGGCCAGCATCCTGTATCCGAGACGGGTGAGCCCGAACCCGGCCGGCCCGGTCAGTTCCACCGCCCGACCCGGCTGGAGGACCAGCAAGTCGATGGCGTGTTCCCGCAGCCGCGTCCGCAGATCCCACCGATCGGGCCGGACCCGATCGACCCGGTCGTTCGTCACCGCCAGGTTCGTCACCACCGTGTTTGCCGCTGTCGGGTTCGCCAGGGCAGGCTCCGCCACACCCACACTCCTCGGATTACTCCTCGGATTTCTCCTCGGGATCTCACGTCTACGTCCGGCCAGCGCGCCGGGACAGGTCACCGTATCGAACACATGTTCGTTTCGCAAGGAGGAGTGGTTCAGTCCTCGGTCACGCCCACCGGTTGGGGCTGGGGCAGTTCCTCTGCTTCCACCTCGGTCACGGGGGGCCGGCGCCAGCGGCGAGCCAGCCACCAGATCCCCAGCGGGATCCAGAAGAACGGGATGAGGGCCGCCACCAGATAGATGACGAGCTGCAAGAACAGCACCAGGATCTCGAAGCTGCGTTCCAGACCTTCACCGAACCCGGGAACACCGCCCGGATCGACCGCCGAGATGGAGATCGTGGCGGTGTTCGCCACCGCCCTGCCCTCGCGCAATGAGCCGTCTTCGTTGACCGGCAGCGCGGTGACGTTCGTCTGGGTCCGACGACTGCGGTCGGCGGTGACGTGCGCGGCGACGACGATCGACTCACCGGGCTCCAGGGTCTGGGAGAGATCACCGAACACCGGAATCAGGTCGTCGCTGTCGATGCCGAGCACCGGATCGCGCAGGGTGAAGCCGGTCAGCTCGGTGTCTCCCACGTTGACGATCTCGAAGCAGACCGTGACCCTGGTGCGCTGATCGACGGTCAACGCAGAGGTGCCGGGGCAGGCCAGCCCCTCGTCATCCGCGCCGGAATAGGCAGTGACGTCGACCCGCACGGCGGGCTGGATGGCGCTCTCGGTGATCGTCACGGTGATGGTGGCCAGCGAAACGGCGTCCTCCAGGGTGCGGAGCTGACCGCGCAGGGTCTCGAGCTGGGTTTCGCGTTGCAGGAGCTGATTCTCGAGATCGGCGATCGTGTCGATGTCCGTGGCGTTCTCGAGGAACCCGCGCAGACGTTGCACGCTCGCCTCGGCAGTGGTGATCCGGCTGCGGATGTCGACGACTCTCTCCGTCACGTCGTCGGCCGACACGTTCTGACTGCGCAGGTCACCAATCGAGCCGAGACGGTCGAGCGCCTCCTGGAAGTCATCGGGAAAGACCTTGAACACGAGGATGGTGCGCGCGGTCGGAGTCGCCGTCGTCTGCTGACCGAACAGAAAACCGCCCAGGTTCTGAATGCGACGGGTGGCCTCGGTGCTGGCCGCGGCCACGTCGTCGACGGCGACGGTCATGTCGGCGGTGAAGATGATGTCGCGTCCGAGGTCGACCGCGGTCTGCACCAGGGGCGGTGGTGTGACCCCACCCGTCCCGAGTGTGTCGCCGTCCGCGTCGGCTCCTGGCTGCGGCGTCGCACTGTCGCCGGCGGTTTCCTCGGAACTGGCGGTCGTGGTCGCCGGCGAGTCCCCGCTGCCGCCGGACATCTGGAATCCGTCACTGCTCGACTCGCCGGACTGGAACCCCGAGTCCATCGAGCTACAGGCGCTGACGACCAGCGCCAGCAGCGTGAGCACTGCGAGGCCACGGAACTTCGTCTCGGTCATGGTCGGTCCTCTCACTCGACCGCGGTGAGACGCCTTCGCGCGCTGAGTGGTTCCCGCCGGAGGGGGCGGCAAGTCCGCTTTTTAGCGCATGAACGGTGCGAGGACGCACCGTTCATGCGCTAAAAAGCCGTGTCTTCCAGGTCTTCGATGGTTTGGGGCCAGTCGTCTTTGAGGAGCCGGCTGAGGGAGCGGTCCGCCAGGAGCTTGCCGCCGGTCTGACAGCTGGCGCAATAGTTGGTCTCGTTGGCGGCGTAGACGATGCGCTGGACCTTCGACCCGCACCGGGGGCACGGCTCACCGAACTTGCCGTGCACCGCCATCTCGGGTCGGAAGGCGGTCACCTTGTCGGGCCACCCCTCGCCCACCTGGGCGCGCAGCAGTGCGGTCCACCGTTCCAGGCTGTCGCGAGTGGCGCGGTGGAGCCGCTCGATCTCCGCCGGCGTCAGCTGCGACGTCCGCTTGACAGGTGACAACCCGGCCTCCCACAGGATCTCGTCCGAGAACGCGTTGCCGATGCCGGAGAAGATGCGGGGATCGGTGAGGGCGCGCTTGAGCGTGCGGTTCTCGCGGGTGAGCGCGGCGGCGAACTCCGCGTCAGACGCCTCGAGCGGCTCGACGCCGCCCCTGTCCTCGTTGTCCGCCGCGTCCCCGTCTGTGAACACCCACACCCCGGCCCGCTTGTGCGTCCCCTGCTCGGTCAACACCAGGGTGCCGTGGTCGAAGTCCCACGCGCACAACCCCACCTTCCTGGGCACGACGGCCGCCTTGGAGTCGGTCCACTTGAGCCGTCCGGCGACCATCAGGTGGATGACGAGATGCAGGCCGCCCGTCATCTCCCACACGATCCGCTTCCCGATCCTCCGCAGGCCGACGACCTCGCGATCCACCACCGAGTGGTACGGCGGGTCGTAGGTGCGCAGCACCGAAGGAGACGCCACCCGGAACCCGCGCACATGCCGGTGGAGGACCGTGCGCTCCAGCGCCTCGAGGTAGACGACGATGTCCGGCAGTTCCGGCATGAGCCGACGCTACCCGGAACCCTGCCCGACTCGGCTGTCTCGCCGACAGGCAGATCGGCCGGCGCACCGTGCGCGAGAGACCATCCCGATCCTTTGATGATGGGCGCACGCCAGCTCACCGATTGATCGTGCGCGGGTCGCTCGGCGGGAGGGCTTCGCGGCCCTCCTGTACCCCGACGACGACGAGACCGGAGAGCGCCAACCCGACGCCGGCGGTCACCGCCAGCCCTGCGAAGCTCCCGCCGTCGACCATCACCCCCCCGATGCCGGGGCCGATGCTGCGGCCGAACGCCATCAGCCCCTGGGCGTCTCCTGCTCGCTCGTCGGGACGCAGCGAGCGGGCGGCGAGCATCTGCAGCACCCCGGGGAGACCCATCCAGAAGGCGAAACCCCACCACGCCATCCCCAGGTAGAACCACCACGCCGATCCGCCCAGCACGCTCACGACCGCCGCCGGGCCGGACGTCGCCAGCCAGATGCCCGGTCGCCGGTGGCGCGATGCCAGCCGCGCGCCGGCGAACCCCGCGGCCGCGTTGAGGCTGAAGCCGATCGACGCCGCCAACGGAGTCATCCCGAGTACCTCGACCGCGACGACCGCCTGGTACACGAAGAGACTCGCGCCGGCGCAGGTGAGGAGGAACAGCGCCCCCAGCAGCACGCGATTCGATCGCGATCCACTCCGCTCTCCCGGCGTGGGCCGTTCGGCGAACGAAGGCACCGCCAGGAACGCCAACGGGGCCACCGAGAGGGCGAGGGCGGCGAACACGGCACCATCTCCCCACCCGATCAGCCACCCGAGAAATGGGGCCGCGACCAGTGCCGACACCGGACCGATCGAGGACATCGCCGCCAGCGATCGAGCCGTTCCCATCGCAGCCGACCACCCGAGCCAGGTGAGCGCGCCGGCGGAGGCGCCGGTGAACACCCGCGTCCCCAACAGCAGGGCGAAGTCGGGAGCGACGATGCTCGCCAGATTGGCCACGGTCATCACCACCAGGGAGAGCCGGAACACCGCCGCCGTCGGCTGGATGAGCCTGGGCAGAGTCACGTTGGTGATGGCGAAGGAACCGACCTGGACCACCGACAGCAGCCCCGCCTGACCGCGACCGATGCCGAATCGCTCGGCCACCTCGGGAATCAGGAACGGTGTGGCCGAGAACATGAAGGTGACTGCCGCCGCCGCCGCCAAGAGCGCGGCGGGAGCACCGCGGGTGAAGGCCGTCAGGGAACGGATCGGGGCGAACACCCACGGCATGTTCGCATGCCAAGATCGGCCAATGGTCGCCAGAACCCGCGTCTACACCGACGGAGCCTGTTCGGGAAACCCCGGACCGGGCGGGTGGGCGTGGATCGTGCCGGAGGGCCCCTTTGCGGCGGGCGCGGCGGAACCGACCACCAACCAGCGGATGGAGCTGACGGCCGTGCTCGAGGCAGTCCGGTCTCTCGACGGGGCGCTCGAGATCATCAGCGACTCGACATATGTCGTGAATTGCTTCCGCGACCGCTGGTGGGAGGGGTGGATCAGGCGGGGCTGGATCAACAGCCAGCGCAAGCCGGTCGCCAACCGGGATCTGTGGGAACCGCTGGTGGAGCTCTACCAGCAGCGAGACCTCGTGTTCCGCTGGGTGAAGGCGCACGCAGGTGACCATTGGAACGATCTGGCAGATCGGCTGGCGGTGGAAGCGGCGGCCAGCCAGGAGTCACGCCGGGGCACGCGTACTCCTCACGAGTTCAGCCTGCCGGACACCCCGGCGGTCCGACGCGCAGCGTCGTCGGAGGACCTCCCCGCCGGCCACTTCCTCGTGGTGGTCGGGCACCGGCCGCCTGAGCTCGGTGGCTATGGGGACACGCCGATGAGCGCCGCCGTACGACGGCGGCTGATCGACGTGATCGCCGCCAAGCGGTCGCTCCACCCCGACCTCCACGTCCTGACCGCGATGAACCTGGGCGCCGAGACGCTGGCCGCAGAAGCAGCCGACGAGGTGGCCGTCCCGTTCGTGGCGGTCCTCGCCTACCCGGACTTCGAATCCGTGTGGCCGCCGGACTCCCAGCAGACGTTCCGTCGCCTCGCCGCGGCGGCCGAACGGGTGATCACGCTCCAGAAGAA
>CAZCRP010000033.1:0-14375 GCA_964501055.1 uncultured Acidimicrobiaceae bacterium | reverse complement strand
ATGCGCCGCTCCCAGGGCACGCTGATCGACCCCAGGTGCGCAGCCACCTCGTGGTGGGCGCCGCGGGCTGTTGCCTCGGCGACCAGCGGCCACACTGCGAGCCAGGCGAACTCGGTACCGACCCCGCGGTGCTCGCCGCGCACCTCCCTCCCCCAACTGTCGTAGGCTCGCTCGGCCGCCGGAAGGCACGTTCCGTCTTCGCGGCGCCAACCCACCCAACACAGAACGCCGTGGGCGTGACCCTGGTAGTACGAGTTGCCCTGCGTACCGGCCAATTCCAGCGCCGCCCATGCCGACGCCTCCGCCTCGTCCACCCGTCCTGACCGGCGCAACGCGATGGCGTGATAGGCGCGCGCCCGGGTCTCGTTGACGACGTCGCCGACCCTCGCCGTCTCGTCCACCGCCTCGCCGAGGACATCGGCCGCCTCCTCGGATCGGTCGGCCCACAACAGGGTGAACCCGAGGCCGAAATGCGACTCGGCGATCCGTCCGGGGTCGAGGCTGGCCCGGGCGAGCTCCAGCGCCCGGCGGGCGATGGCCACGGCTCCATCACCGAGGAGGTAGCGACCTTGGACGTACTGGTCGAGCAGCACGCCCCGCAGGTGGTCACACTGCTGGGCCGCCGACCCGTGCAGTTCGACCACCTGGCCGACGCGGGCATTCAGGGCGGGGAGTTCGTGGCCGCGGCCGCCGAAGTAGAGGCACAGCGCCCGCTCCTTCTGGATCTCGATCCATTGCCGGTGCACCTCGGGGGTGTCTCGTTCCGGAAGGCGGTCGAGGGCTGCCTCTGCCCGGTCCAGGAAGGCGTGGGCTCGATCGAAGCCGTCCGGGGAGTCGACCGACAGCCGGAGCACATAGCCCAGGGTCTTGCAGATCCTGGACTCCTCGTGTGCGTCGTCGATCATCGGGAGCGCAGCGTGCAACTCGTCCTGCGCTCGATCGAGATCGGCGATCCGCGCGGCGACTTCTCCCCGCCTGGCCCGGTAGAGGCCCTCCCACCGCCTCCTGTCGGCCGGCGGGAGTCGGTTGACGCGTTCCAGGCCCGAGTCGAACCACCGGGCGGCTGCGTCATGCAGGTAGGCGTCGAGGGAGCGTTCGCCGGCCAGGAACATGTGCTCCACCGCCTGCAGGTCGTTGCGGCTGGCGGCGTAGTGATGAGCGAGCCGGTCCACGTCGTCGCTCCCGAGGGTGGCGAGGCTCGTGGCGGCCAACTCATGGAGCTCAGCCCGATGGGAAGGCAGAAGGCCGGTGTAGATCGCCGTGCGGGTCAGCGCATGCACGAAGGAATACTCGAGTCGTGGCTTGGCTCGTTCGACACGCGTGAGCCCTGCCTGGACCATCGGCTCGAGTTGGCTCTCGGCGAACTCGCCGGCCATCGCCCGCAGTAACTCGGGTGTGAAGGTGTCGTCGAGCACGGACGCCACCCGGGCGGCAAGCTTCAGCTCGGCAGGCAGCCGATCGAAGCGGCTCATGATGAGGCCCTCCACGCTCTCCGGCACGCCCAGCTCAGCCAGGGGCCCCCTCACCGACCAGTGCCCGTCGGTCTGGGTGAGCACTCCGCGCTGGATGAGGGATCGGAGGAGCTCCTCGACGAAGAAGGGACTCCCTCCTGCGAACGCGACCACCTGGTCCTCCCATCCCGGCGGCAGGCCCTCGATGGCGAGCAAGCCCGAGATGAGAAGGCGACTCTCGCCCGGGGTCAACTCGCGTAGGCGCAGTTCCCTGACGGGTGCCGAGTCGTCGAGTCGCGGTCCGCCCTGACCGGGTGTGGGGCGCTGCGTGAGGATCCGCACCAGCGTGTGGTCGGTGGTCGCGCGGTGCAGCCGCTCCACCACCGCCATGGTGGTCTCGTCGCTCCAATGCATGTCCTCGAGCAACAGGACAGCCGGCCCGGGACCGCTCGCCGCCATGACGTACGTCGCGACGGCATCGATCGTGCGGAGCCTCCGCTGCTCCGTGCTCGCCGGATCGATGGTCGACGGGCCGCCGGGGGACGCCTGGCCGAGCAGCGCCCTGAGATACGAAGCGATTTCCGCCACCCTGCCCGGCTCGAGCGCGCCCGCCGCCACCAGCGAGGCGCACGCGTCGTCGACTGACTCCCAGCCATTGACGCCGAGATGACGCCGCATCAGGTCGACGAACGGCGCGTACGGCACGTGCTGCGTCTGCTCGAGGCAGCGGCCCTCGAGCCACGTGCCACCCCGGTGAGAGACGAGACGGTTCAGCTCCGAGACGAGGCGTGTCTTCCCGAGTCCGGCCTCCCCGACGACGAGGATCGTCTCCCCCGGACCGTCGAGCGAGTGTCGCAGCACGTCGAGTTCGGCGTCGCGACCCACCAGTCCGGTGTGCAGGCCCTGGACGCCGCGGACTTTGTCGGGGTGATCGACCAGGCGCTCGGCGCGGTATCCGGTGACCTCGTCATCCAGGCCCTTGACGGTGAGCCGGACCGGACGCAGGAGGAAGGCGTTGCGGATGTGGGTCTCGGTGGCTTCTCCCACGAGCACGACGTCGGAGCCGGCGGCCGACTGCAGGCGGGCAGCGAGGTTGACGGCCGGCCCCATGACGGTGAGCTCCTCGTGGAGGGAGGACCCGACCGGACCGAAGTAGACCCTCCCGGTGTTGACGCCCGCGGACACCGACAGTCCCAACGAGTGCGCACGCTCCCGCAATTCCAGGGCCGCCCGGACGGCCCGGATCGGGTCGTCCTCGTGGGCGGCGGGGACGCCGAAGACGGCGAGGACGCCATCTCCGAGGAAGCGGTCGATCCGGCCACCGTGACGGACCATCAACTCGACCATCGCCTCCAGCAGTGGATTGACGAGTTGGGTGGCCTCCTCGGGAGACATCGCCGAGGTGCGGCGGACGGACTCGGTCAGATCGGCGAAGACCACGGTGACGAGGCGCTCCTCACCGCGCAAGCTCGACATCACCTGTGGACGCCAGCCGGCGGCGATCGCTGGTCCGGAGCCGGGGCTCAGCGACGCGCCGCAGTGGGAGCAGAACCGGGCCGCAGGGTCATGGGCCTCGCCGCACGCCTGACAAAGCACGATGCCGCACCCTACCCCGGAGGGGTGCCGCGTACCCTGGGTTCAGGAGTACCGTCGCGGTAGCTGGGAGCCCAGGGTTCGGCGTGGATTCACAGGAACGAGGCCGGGTTGGCCTCGAAGGCGCGCTGGCAGCCGGCGGCGCAGAAGTAGTACTCGTCGCCCTCCCACTCCGAGACGAAGCGGGCCGTGGCGACGTCCACCGTCATCTCACACACCGGGTCGATGGCCGTGCGGGGTGGGCGCACCGCGACGGTCTCGGTGAACCCGCCGCTGGCCCGGAGCGCGACCAACTCGGCCAGGATCGCCACCGCGATCTCCGTGTGTTCCACCGAGCCGAGATCGAGCCCGGCCGGGGAGCGGAGACGCGCGAGCGCATCGTCGCTCGCTCCCCGTTCGCGCAGCCACTCGACCACCCAGGCCGCCCGCTTGGCCGATGCCACCAGGCCGACGTACCTGGCAGGGGTGGCCAGCGCCGCCTCCAGGGCAGGCTCGTCGTAGTCGCCCTGGGTGGCGATCACCACCATCGATGCCTCGGTCAGGTCGCCGAACCGAGCCTCGTCGAGGCGCGTCACCCGCCAACCGAGCGCGGCGGCGAGGGTGGCGAGCGTCTCGCTCATGGGCGACGATCCGACGATGTGCAGATCGGGCGCGGGAAGGATGGGTTCCACGTACACCTCCATCGCGCCCTCGCTGGCGCAGGCCATCGGAACGGCGACGACGTCGGGCCGTCGCTCCTCGATGCCCAGCGACAGCAGCCGCGGGGTGCCGTCGCCGAGCGAGGCGAGAGCCTCCCGCACCACCGTGGGACGGGCACAGGCGCCTCCTATCCAGCCCGTCACGGAGCCGTCCGGCCGGATGACAGCCTTCGCCCCTCCTTTGCCGGACGACGGTCCCTGCCGCCAGGTGACCGTGGCGAGCACGAACGGTTCCCCGCGGTCGCGCAGCTCCGCCGCCAGCCTCAGGACATCCATGGGCGCATCACGGCGTCACCTCGACGCCGTTCAGAGCTCCCCACACCCGGTGCGGCAGCACCGGCATGTCCAGGTTGGAGATGTCGTGGCCGCCTGTTCGCAATGCGTCGAGCACGGCGTTCACGTATGCCGCCGGTGAGCCCACGGTGGCTGACTCGCCGACCCCCTTCGCCCCGAAGGGATGATGCGGTGACGGTGTCACCGTCTCACCCAGCCGGAACTTCGGTGTCTCGTAGGCGGTGGGCACCAGATAGTCGAGGAAGTTCGACCCGATGCAGTTGCCGTCGTCGTCGAAGGTGATCCACTGCATGTTCGCCTTGGCGAAGCCCTCCGTCAGGCCGCCGGTGATCTGACCCGCGACGATCATCGGATTGATCCGCACCCCACAGTCGTCGACTGCGGTCATCTCGACGACCTTCCAGGTGCCGTCGGCCGGGTCGACCTCGACCACCACGACGTAGGTGCCGAACGGGTACGTCATGTTCGGAGGGTCGTAGTAGTGGACACCCTCGAGGCCGCCTTGCATCCCTTCGGGGAAGTTCGTGTAGGCGGCGAAGGCGATGTCCTGGATGGTCACGCTCGAATCGGTCCCGCGCACCGTGAACTTGCCAGGCTCCCACTCCAGGTCCTCCTCGGCTGCCTCCAGCAGGTGGGCGGCGATCTTGCGGGCCTTCTCGCGGATGGTGCGGGACACCATCGCGGTCGCCGCTCCGCCCACCGGGGTGGACCGGGAGGCGTAGGTGCCCAGGCCGTACGGAGTGTTGTCCGTGTCCCCTTCCATGACCTTGATGTGGTCGAACGGGATGCCGAGCTCCTCGGCCACGATCTGGGCGAACGTGGTCTCGTGGCCTTGGCCCTGGCTCTTCACGCCGAGCTTGAGGATCGCCTTGCCCGTCGGATGGACCCGCAACTCGGCCGAGTCGAACATCTTCAGGCCGGCGATGTCCCACTCCCGCGAGTTGCCGGCGCCGACGACCTCGGTGAAGGAGGCGAGACCGATGCCGATCAACTTGCCATCGGCGGTCGGTCCGGCGGCCTGCTTCTCGCGCCAGGTGGCGTAGGAAGAAAGTCCGAGCGCCTCGTCCATCGCAGCGTGGTAGTCACCGGAGTCGTACACGAACCCGGTCGCCGAGTGATAGGGGAATTGATCCTTGCCGATGAAGTTGAGGCGACGGAACTCGGCGGGGTCCATTCCCAGTTTCCACGCCGCATCGTCTGCGAGCCGTTCGACGAGATAGCTCGCCTCGGTCACCCGGAACGAGCACCGATACGCCACCCCGCCCGGCGCCTTGTTGGTGAAGGCCCCCTTGGCCGAGACATGGGCGGTGGGGATGTCGTAGGAGCCGGTGCAGATGTGGAACAGCCCGGCGCGGAACTTCGTGGGCTGGGCGTCTGCGAAGAACGCCCCCTGGTCGGACAGGATCGAGGCGCGCATGGCCGTGATCCTGCCGTCCTTGGTGAGGGCCATCTCGCCCTTCATGTGATAGTCACGGGCGAACCCGGTCGAGATGAGGTTCTCGGTGCGGGTTTCGATCCACTTCACCGGCTTGCCGATGAGGAGCGACGCCGCGGTCGCCACGACGTAACCCGGGTAGATCGGCACCTTGTTGCCGAAGCCTCCTCCGATGTCCGGCGAGATGATGCGGATCTTCTCCTCCGGGAGCCCGGCGACGATCGCGAACAATGTCCGGTGCGCGTGCGGCGCCTGCGAGGTCAGGTAGATGGTGGCCTCGCCGGTGGCGGGGTTGATGTCGGCGACGGCGCCGCACGTCTCCATGGGCGCCGGGTGCGAGCGGGGATAGTGCGTCTCGAGGCTGACGATCAGGTCCGCCTCGGCGAACGCCCGATCGGTGGTCTCCTTGTTGCCCGTTTCCCACTCGTAGACGAGGTTGTCCGTCTGGCCTTCCTTCTCGTCCCGGATCAGGACCGCACCCTCGGCGAGCGCCTGCTGGGGATTGGTGATGGCCGGCAGATCGTCGTACTCGACCTCGACCAGGGTGGCGGCGTCGCGGGCGACATAAGGATCGGTGGCGACCACGGCAGCCACCTCCTGGCCCTGGTAACGAACCTTGTCCGTCGCCAGCACCGCCTGGGTGTCACCGGACAGTGTCGGCATCCACGCCAGGTTGTGCGCTGCCAATGCCTCTCCGGTGACGACGGCTACCACGCCCTCCACCGCCTCGGCGGCAGACGTGTCGATCGAAACGATGCGGCCGTGGGCGATGGGCGAGCGGACGATCGACATGTGGAGCATGCCCGGCAGCACGACGTCGTCGAGATAGTTCCCGGCGCCCTGGATGAAGCGGTCATCCTCCTTGCGGCGGACCGAGTGGCCGATGCCGCCGACTTCCGGTGTGGTGCGATGGGCGGTCGTGGTCATGACGAGCTCTCCTGGATCTGCGCGCCGGCGGCCTGGATCGCCGTGACGATGTTCTGGTATCCGGTGCAGCGACAGAGGTTCCCGCTGATCTCCCAACGGATCTCCTCCTCGGAGGCACCGGGGTTTCGCTCGAGCAGCGAGGCGCCGACCAGCATCATGCCGGGAGTGCAGAACCCGCACTGGAGCCCGTGATGCTCCTTGAAGGACGACTGGATCGGGTGGAGCGCACCGTTCTGCTTGAGACCCTCGACCGTGCGTAGATCGCGACCTTCGGCCTGGACGGCCAGCACCGTGCACGACTTGACAGGCTTGCCGTCCATGATGACGGTGCAGGCCCCGCACGATGTCGTGTCACAGCCGATGTGGGTCCCGGTCATGCCCAGGTTGCTGCGTATGAAATCGACGAGCAGCGTCCTGGGTTCTGCCTGCGCGGTGCGGGTCGCGCCGTTGATGGTGACGGTGATCTGCATCAGCCCTCCTGGATCTGGCGCGAGGAGGCGGCCAAACCCCGCTCGACGTACGACTTCACGACCGCGCGCTTGTACTCGGCGGGCCCTCTGATGTCCGAGACCGGGTCCGCCATGGCTGCCGCCGAATCAGCGGCCTCGGCGAACAGGCTGGCGGAGGGTTCGTTGCCCACGAGCAGCGCCTCGGCGTCGGTGGCCTTCAGGTTCCTCGATCCGACGCTGGTGAGCCCGATTCCCGCCTCGGCGATGAGGCCGTCGTCGCCGAGACGGAGATGGGTGGCGACGCCGACCGTCGCATAGTCGCCGATCTTCCGCTCCAGCTTCAGGTAGGCGCCGCCGGTGCGGGCGTCGGCGTGGGGAATTCGCACCGCGGTGACCATCTCGCCCGGATGCAGGGAGTTGGTGAAGAAGTCGACGACGAACTCGTCGATGGGGATGGTCCGCTCCCCGTCCGGGCCCCGGGCGACCACCAGTGCCCCCAGGGCCAGCATGACCGAGTTCCAGTCCCCTTCCGGGTCGCAGTGGGCGATCGAGCCGCACACCGTGCCTCGGTTGCGAACGAGGGGGTCCGCCACCCACTTGGCGGTGGCGGCCACCAACGGACTCGCGGCCGCGACGGTGGCGTTATCGACGATGTCGGCATGGCGAACGAGCGCGCCGATCCGGAGGTCGCCGTTGACGGCGACGTCGGACAGGCCGTCGACGCCGTTGATGTCCACCAGGTGGGCGGGCGCGGCGAGCCGCAGCTTCATCATGGGGAGCAGACTCTGTCCGCCCGCCAGGATCCGGCCGTCGTCACCGAGGTCTGCCAGCAATGACACGGTCTCATCGATGCTCGTGGGCGCCGAATACTCGAATGGCGCTGGATACACCTCTACCTCCAGGATGGCGTTCCGTGCCTGAACCTAGGGAGCCGCGGTCGCCTTGGGGTCGGTGACCCGGGATCAATCTGGTGACCCGACCGGGTCGTTTCGACAGGCATCCATGACCCGATCGGGTCAGGCACCATCGCCGGGCGGATTCAGACCAGCCCCCGACGCACGGCCTCTGCCACCGCCTCTGCCCGGCGGTTGACGCCGAGCTGGTCGAAGATCGTCCTGAGACGGCGCTTGACCGTCGAGTCGCTGATGAAGAGGCGGGCAGCGATCTCGGCGTTCGACGCTCCTTCGGTGAGCGCCGTCAGGATCTCTTCGTCCACCGGGTCGGGGAACCCGCCGCTGACGTGGTCCTGGGCGTTGGGGCCGTCGAGCTTCTCCACCAGCCAGTGCGCCATCTGGGGGCCCAGCACCCTGCCGCCGGCCGCTACCGCCTCGATGGCGTTGACGAGCATCTCGTCGGAGTCTCCCTTCAGCACGTAGCCGGCCGCGCCCGTCCGCAGGCTCCTGGTGAGGTATTCCTCGTCGTCGAAGGAGCTCAGCATCAATATCCGGGCCGCCGGGTCGAGGTCGAGCAGTTGATCGAGCACCTCGAGACCGGAACCGGACCCGAGCCTGATGTCGAGCAGCACGACGTCGGGCGCGAGCTCGCGATAGGCGGCGACCGCATCCGCTTCCGTACCGGCCTCACCCGCCACCGACAGATGGGGGTAGTTGGAGAGGAGACTCTTGATGCCGGTGCGCACCACCGGGTGGTCGTCGACGATGAGAATTCTGGCGGCGATCACGCGGGGGCCGGGATGGGCAGCACCGCCCGCACCGTCGTGCCGGATCCGGTGGAGGATTCGACCTCGAGGCGCCCGTGCAGACTCTCCGCCCGTTGCCGCATGCTTCGCATCCCCATATGGCCGTTCAGCGCCGTCACCTGGTGGCCGGGGTCGAACCCGACGCCGTCGTCTGTGATCTCCAGGACCATCTGCTGTCCAGACACCTCGACGCCGACCGTGACCCGCGTCGCCCTGGCATGGGAGGCGATGTTGTGGATCGACTCCTGCAGGATCCGATAGACGCACACCTCGGTCGGCGGTGTGAGCCGGCTGAGGTCACCGACGACGGTGACGTCCGTGGTCACGCCGGACTGGCCGGCGAATTCGTCGACCAGGCGGCGAATCGCCGTGACCAGCCCGAGACCCTCGAGCACCTGGGGGTGGAGGTCGTGCACCACGCGCCGGATCTCCGCTTCGACCCGCCGCAGGATGTCCTGCGTCGCTTCGAACGCGCGCAGCGCCTCGGTCACTGCTCCCCGCTCCACCCGCCGCCGGCCCGAAGTGAGCTCGAGCATCGCCCCGATGAGCAGTTGGTTGATCCCGTCGTGGAGGTCGCGCGCGATCCGTTGCCTTTCCTGCTCCTGGGCGTCGACCGTGGCCGACAGCACCCGGCTCAGCTCCGAAGCCTTGTCGGCGAGTTCCGCCCCCGTCACCCGCAGCTGGGCGGTCCGTTCCTCGATGGTCCGCTCCAGGTCCTCGTTCGCCCGTTCCAGTCGCTCGTACAGTTGGGTGTTGTCGATGATGATCGCCACTTGGGCGGCGTAGGTCAGCAGCAGCCGCTCGTGGTCGTCGGTGTACGGATCGGGCCGGTTCGCGACGCCGATCATGCCGATCGGCTCGTCGTTCAGCCGCAATGGAACACCGAGGAACGTCGTGACCTCGGGATGGCCGGCGGGCTGTCCCACCCGCTCGGGGTCGGCCCTGGCGTCCGAGGACCGGACGGGTCGATTCTCGAGCACGGCGTTGGCGAACACGTTCGGACGCAGCGGTATGAGCCGGTGCCGATGGAAGAAGTCGGGGGAGGGATGAAATCCGTGGATGGCGGCGATCTCCATCGCTTCGGGATGCACGCCGCCAAGGCCGATGAACCCGAACTGCGAGCCCGTCAGTTCGAGACAGTGACGAAGCGCGACGTCGAGCACCGAGCCGACGTCGCGCAGACCTGAGAGCTCGATGGCGAGATGGTGGAGGGCGTCGAGCTGATGCCGGCTCTCGCTGTCGACGGCGTGCATCGTCCGATCGGTCATCTCGCCGCCGAGCCTACCGCCGGCCCAGGCCAGGCACGAGGGTCCTGAACGCGGCGGAGGTGAAGGCCGCCGCTTTTTTGCCGAGCGTCAAGGGTCGACCGACCCCGGCGCCGAGGACGACCGTCCGAAGATTCGACCGCGATCGTCCGCCCACGGCGACGACGACCTATCCCGATCGGTCCTTCCCATAGGCGCCGGCGGTGGCAGTTCGGGCGGTGACCGCGCCGGCACGACGGCGCTTGGGGGTGTGCCAGGATGGGCGCCGATTCTCAAGCGAGGAGCGGACTCACGTGGTCAAGATCCAGGAGACCCCGCTGCCTGGTGTCGGTGTTCGATACGAGTTCGAGACCGACGAGGGCCAGCGGGTGGGTGTCGTCCATCATCGTGGTGGCCGTCGCGAGGTGTTCGTGTGCCGGCCCCACGAGCCCGACGCGGTCGTGCTCAGTCTCGATCTGACGGAAGACGAGTCACACACCTTCGGCGAGATGCTGGGCGTGGCGGCGGTGGTGGAGAAGCTGAGCTCGTTGCAGCAATCGATCGAGGGCCTGGCCATCGACTGGTTGCGGGTCGATCCGGGCACGCCCTACGCCGGCCGGTCGATCGGTGACGCCAGGATCCGGACACGGACCGGCGTGTCGGTGGTCGCCGTCATCAGGGGCACCGACCCGTTTCCGGCGCCAGGCCCGGACTTCGAGGTCAGGGCGGAGGACACTCTCGTGGTCGTGGGGACTCCCAAGGGCATCGAGTTGGTGACCGACATTCTCTCCAGCGGCTGACGTGAACCACACGGCGCTCCTCTTCCTGGAGTTGGGCGGGATCGTCGTTCTGCTCGCCTTGATGGCGCGGGTGGCCGTGCGATTCGGGCTCTCGCCGATACCGTTCTACCTGCTCGGCGGCCTCGCGTTCGGCAACGGTGGATTGTTTCCACTGGTGACCTCCGAGGAGTTCATCGACACCGGTGCGGCGTTCGGTGTCGTCCTGCTGCTGGTCATGCTCGGCTTGGAGTACTCGGCGGACGAACTCGTCGGCGGCATGAAATCCAGCGCCAGGGCCGGAGTGCTGGATCTGGTGATGAACTTCGCCCCCGGCTACGCCGCCGGACTCCTGCTGGGGTTCGGCCCGACCGGGTCGCTCTATCTGGGAGGGGTGACCTACATCTCTTCGTCGGGGGTGGTGGCCAAGCTTCTCTCCGACCTCGGCTGGACCGCCAACCGCGAGACCCCGGTGGTGCTGTCGATACTGGTCTTCGAGGATCTGGCGATGGCGGCGTTGCTGCCGATTCTCGGGGCATTGGCCGTCGGAGACACCTTCCTGACTGCCGCGGGATCGATCGTCATCGCGCTCACGGCAGTGGTGGTGATCATCGTCGTGGCGTCCCGGCACGGTGACCGGCTCAGCCGGGCGGCGCTGTCCTCCTCGGACGAGGTGAACCTCCTGACGGTCCTCGGCATCACGCTGCTCGTCGCCGGGGCGGCGGAGGGAATCCATGTGTCGGCGGCGGTGGGCGCGTTCCTGGTGGGCATCGGGGTGTCGGGCGAAGCAGCCCATCGGGCCCGCGGGCTCCTCACGCCGCTGCGGGATCTGTTCGCGGCGGTGTTCTTCGTGTTCTTCGGACTCTCGATCGACCCAAAGGCGCTCCCCGAGGTGGCGTTGGTGGTGCTGGTGCTGGCGGTGGTGTCCGGCGCCACGAAGATGTTCTCCGGCTGGTGGGCAGCCCGCGCAGCCGGCATCGGAGTGCGGGGGAGATGGCGGACCGGGGCGGCCCTGCTCGCCCGCGGAGAGTTTTCGATCGTGATCGCCGGCTTGGGGGTGTCGGCGGGCGTGGGTTCCGACCTGGGCGCGATCGCCGCCGGCTACATCCTGGTGATGGCGACGGTGGGGCCGATCGCGGCGAGGATCGCCGGACGAACACCGTTCGTATGACGCGTGGCGGAGCCGGCCGCGCGGTAGCTGGGAACCCATGGTTCCCAGCTACCGCCACGGTACTCCCGAGCCCACGGTTCGCCGCGAGCGGGGTGGGGGGCGGGTTGACTGGTATGGTCGCGCCCGCACCGCCGAACCGGTCGTGGGACCGGTGGGGGGACCCAACATCCTCGGGGCGAATCCCGGTCTCCGAAGCTCGGAGCCGGGTAGGGCACCTTCCAGCCCGAGCCCGTCAGCTAACCCCCTAGGCGGCCAGGGAAGGAGACTCACCGCGTGGAGACGTTCGGCGCCGCATCGCACGACGAGATCCTGCAACTCGTCGTCCAGGTGGCGGCGTTGTTGGCCACCGCCCGCGGGCTGGGCTGGCTGGCCCAGCGCTTCGGCCAGCCGAGCGTGGTCGGCGAGATCCTCGCCGGCGTCGCCTTGGGCCCTTCGCTGCTCTCGGGTCTCTTCCCGTTCGTCGGCCGCTGGATCCTGCCCCAGACCCAGGTGGAGGGTTTCCTGTTGGAGGTCGTGGCGCTGATCGGCGTGATGCTGCTGCTGATCGTGACCGGCCTCGAAACCGACCTGGCTCTCATCCGCAGAAGGATCGGCATTTCGTTGGGAGTGTCCGCCGGCGGTCTCTCGGTCACGTTCGCGGCGGGGCTGGCCCTCGGATTCTGGATCCCGGACGACCTGTTGGCCGACCCGTCGCGGCGGACGGTGTTCGCCCTGTTCGTGGCGACCGCGTTGTCGATCGCGGCCATTCCGGTGCTGGCGAAGGTCCTGCTCGATCTCGGGCTCATGCGGCGCGACCTCGGCCAGACGATGCTGGCCAGCGCCATGATCGACGACATCACGGGATGGACGTTGCTCGGTCTCGTGACGGCGCTCGCCAGCGCCGATGCGCTCGGAGCGGGGGTGGTGGTGCAGACGGTGGCGATGGTCGCGGTGTTCGTGGTCGCCACGGCCACCGTCGGCAACTTTCTCGTGACCCGCGGGCTCACACTGGTCCAGAACCGGCTGCGGGGTCGCGACATGACGTTGACGCTGGTCATCGTCCTCGCCTTCGCCTGGGGTGGCTTCACCCAGGCGCTCAACCTCGAACCGGTCATCGGCGCGTTCGCGATCGGCATCCTGTTCGGGCGGCTGCCGCGGCTGTCCGTCGACGTGGTCCACAAATTGGAGGGAATGGCGCTGGCGGTGTTCGCTCCGGTGTTCTTCGCCGTGGCGGGGCTGAAGGTGGACATCACTGCAATCTTCGAGCCACGGCTGTTCGGGATCACGTTGTTGGTGATCGGCGTGGCCACCTTCGGGAAGGTGGCGGGGGCGTACGCGGGGGCGAGGCTCTTCTCCAACCAACCCCACTGGACGGCACTCGCGTACGGTTCGGGCCTCAACGCCCGTGGGGCGCTCGAGATCATCATCGCCACCATCGGGCTCTCGCTCGGCGTGCTCGGTGTAGAGATGTTCTCGATCATCGTGGTGATGGCAGTCGTGACTTCGCTGATGGCGCCGGTTGCGCTGCGGTTCTGCCTCGCCCGCGTCGAGACCGGTCCGGAGGAACAGGAGCGCCTCGAACGGGAGGCCGCCGCGAAGGGCAGTTTCACCGCCGGGATCCGGCGGGTGCTCGTCCCGGTGCGCCCGCGGGCCGAACTGGCGGGAACCCAGCGGATGCAGGCCTTCGTCGCCAAGCGGCTGGCCGACGTGAACGAGACCGCCACGACGCTGCTGGCGGTGACCACCGCCGCCACGAAGGTCACCGCGGACGAGTACTTGGACCTGCTGGTGGCAGACGTGTTCGATTCCGTGGGCGTGACCACCCGTATCGTGCTGAGCAACGATCCGGCGTCAGCCATCCTCGAGGAGGCGGAACACGAGTACGACCTGCTCATGATCGGCACGCCGACGATGAGCGAGGGCGGCGCACTGTTCGGGCCGATGCTCGACGACCTGGTCCGGCTGGCGCCGTGCCCGACGATCGTCGTGCGCGGTGACGCCGTCGAACCGTCGTGGCGCCCGTCGAAGGTGCTGGTTCCGATGGACGGCAGCCCCGGTTCCCGCAAGGCGCTCGAACTCGCCTTTGCCATTGCCGGGACCGACGGCGAGGTGGACGCGGTCTACGTCCAGACGCCCGCCCTGAGCGGAACGAGGTCGGAGTTCGCCAGCGACATCACCAGCGAGTTGAAGGTGCTCGCGGATCATCTCGGCCAGCGGATGTCGACCGACGTCGTGCAAGCCTCGGACGTGGAACTGGGGATCCTGCGATCGCTGGAGGAGTCAGGGGCGGACCTGATCGTGATGGGAACCAGCGTCAGGGTGGGCACGAGCCGCCTGCACCTCGGTCCGCGGGTCGAGTACATCGCCCGTCACGCCCCATGTCCGGTCATCGTGCTCAACACGTGAGCCGACCCCGCCCCGGGCGAAATAGGCTTCTCCCGGGTGTCGCATGCCTGCTGGTGGCGGCCGGTTGTTCGGCAGCGGGCACGGTGCCCGCGAGCGACGATCCCGCTTCCACCCCCACAACCGCTCCGGCCGCCGTGGCCTCGACCGCTGCCCGCGCCACGGGGCCGGCCACCACGCTGCCAGCTCGGATCGAGGGAGCGGCGGAGGTGATGGCGGTCATCGACGGAGACACCATCGACGTCGTGGTCGAGGG
>CAZCRP010000032.1:0-14525 GCA_964501055.1 uncultured Acidimicrobiaceae bacterium | reverse complement strand
GTTTTCGCGGCGGGAGATGGTGCACGTGGCGTAGACCAGCACACCGCCGGGCTTGACGTATCTTGCGCAGGCTTCCAGAATGTGCTTCTGAATCTCGACCAGCGCGGGATCCGTGTGGCAGAGGTGGAGCTGCGGGTCGGGCTCGGCACGTTCCGCCCGATCTCGACCGAGAAGGTCGAGGACCACGTGATGCACCGGGAGTGGTGCTCGCTGCCGGAGGCCACGGCCGAGGCGGTGGCGGTGACACGAGCCGCCGGGGGCCGCGTGGTCGCCGTCGGCACCACCACCGTGCGCACGCTCGAGACCTTTGCCACCGCCGGCGGGACGGTGCGAGCCGGCGAGACGGAGACGGACCTCTTCCTGATGCCCGGAAGCGCGTTCCGGGTGGTCGACGTGCTGGTCACGAACTTCCATGTGCCCTCGTCGACGCTGCTGGTCATGCTGGCGGCGTTCATGGGGGACGGCTGGCGGCGCGCCTACGAGACGGCCCTGGCGCGTGGCTACCGCTTCCTCAGCTTCGGCGACGCCATGCTGTGCGAGCGATGACCGCCGAGTTCACGACCACGTCCACCGATGGCCGGGCGCGAGCCGGCACCCTCGCCCTCACCAGTGGCGATGTGCTGACGCCGGCGTTCATGCCGGTCGGCACCCGGGGATCCGTCAAAGGCCTCGATGCCCGCGACCTGAGAGACGTCGGTGCCCAGCTGGTGTTGTCGAACACCTACCACCTCATGCTCCGGCCCGGAGCAGAAACCGTGGCCGCCCTGGGCGGGCTGGCGGCGTTCCAGGGCTGGCACGGCCCCACGCTCACCGATTCGGGCGGCTACCAGATCTTCTCGCTCGATCCGATCATCACCGAACAGGGGGCCAGGTTCCGCTCGACCTACGACGGATCCGAGGTCCGTCTCTCTCCCGAGGAGGCAATCCGCGTCCAAGAGCTGCTCGGGGCGGACGTGGCGATGGTGCTCGACGTGCTCATCGGACTCCCGGCCCCGGACGAGGCCGTTTCAGCGGCACTCGAACAGACCCTGCGCTGGTCGGAACGAGCGCTGGCAGTCCACTCCCGGAGGGATCAGGCGTTGTTCGGGATCGTCCAGGGCGGGGTGAGCGAGGAGTTGCGGCGCCGGAGCGCCGTGGCGACTGCGGCGCTGGGATTCGCCGGCTTCGGGATCGGCGGGCTGTCAGTGGGCGAGACGGTGGCAGAACGAAATGCCGCCCTCGAAGCGACGATCCCCGAGCTCCCAGACGATCGGGTGCGCTACGTGATGGGGCTGGGCGATGCCGACGGAGTGCTGGAGGCCGTAGCCCGGGGGTGTGATCTGTTCGATTGCGTCTGGCCCACCCGTCTGGCGCGCCACGGTCGAGTCCTCACTCCCGACGGGGACTACAACCTGCGGCGCGCCGAGTTCTCCGGCGACGGTGGGCCGCTTCACGAGGAGTGCGAATGCGCCGCCTGCGGCCAGGTGGGAAGGGCGTATCTACGCCACTTGCTCTTGACCAAGGAACTCTCGGTCTTCCGGCTCGTCTCGATCCACAACCTGACCTACACGCTGGGACTGATGAGGTCGACCAGGGCGGCCATCGCGGCCGGACGGTTCGCCGACCACCATCTCACGGTCGTGGAGCGCCGCCGGAATGGTGTCCTGGCGCGAGGCGTCTAATCTCGCCGTCACCCCGGGACCCTGGAGTGCATCATCTTGTCCGCAACGTTCATCCTGGCAGCCGAGGCCGAGCCGACGGGAGGGTCGGGTTTCTTCCTGCTGCTGATGCTGGGCGCGTTCCTCGTGTTGTTCATCCTCCCGCAGCGCCGGCGGCGCAAGCAGGTCGAGTCGGTGCAGAACGCGCTGGCGATCGGTGACGAAGTGCAGACGATCGGCGGCATCATGGGCCGGGTCGTCTCGCTGGACGACAACTCCGTCGTCGTGGAGGTCGAGAACGGGCGGATGCGTCTCGCCCGCCGGGCGATCGCGTCGCGCATCGGCCCCGAGGCCTGACCGGGGTAGCTGAATCCGGATCCCGCGGGAGACGAATCGATAGGCTGCGAGCGTGATCGAGGTCGCCCGATTTCTGGCAGCCCACACCCCGTTCCGCTCCCTTCCGGCCGAGATCCTCGAGAGGGTGGCCTCGACCGTTGTCGTCGAGTTCTTTCCGGCGGGCGCGCTGATCCTTCGCCAGGGAGGTCCGCCAGCCACCCATTTCTACGTCCTCCGGCGAGGCGCGGTCGAATTGTGCGATGGCGACGTGGCGGTCGATTTGGTCGAAGAAGGCGAGCTGTTCGGCTTCCCGTCGCTGCTCGCCGGGGCGCCGCCGGAGTTGACGGCCCGCGTCAGCGAGGACGCACTCTGTTACTTGCTGGACCGTTCGGTGGCGGTGGACGTGTTCGGTGCGCCTTCCGGTATGCGATTTCTGGTCACCGCATTGCGCGACAGGATCTCTGCCGGCGGGGAGCAGGCGATCACGACAGGCTCCGCCGTCGGGGACGTCGCCCGTTCCCCGCTCGTCGTGGTGGATCCCGCCGAGCCGATCGGGGCCGTGGCTGCCAAGCTGACCGAGGCCGGTTGCGGTGTTGCCGTCGTGAGCTTCCCGAGCGAATCCGGAATCGTCACGGATCGGGACTTCCGGGCCAGGGTCGTCGCAGCCGGAGTCGGTTCAACCGTCGCGGTAGGCGACGTGGCCACTCGCAGCGCGATGACGATCGATGCCTCCGCCACCGCCGACGAGGCCATCCTGCGCATGCTCGAGAAGGGTGTCCACCATCTCCCCGTCGTCGATGACCGGGGCGACGTGGTGGCGATGCTGAGCGATCTCGATCTGCTCGATCTGGATCGGCGCGGTGCTTCCCGACTGCGGTCCGAGATCCAGCATGCGTCAGGGGTGGGAGAGGTAGCCGAGGCGGGCAGCCGGATCCCGGATGCCGTGTCGGCGCTGGTACGGGCGGGTGTCGATGCGGAGCACGTGGGGCGGGTCGTGTCGACGTTGGTAGATGCGCTGACCGAGCGGCTGTTGGAGTTGGGTCAGGAGCGCTCAGGGCCGGCACCGGTTCCCTTTGCATGGCTGGCGCTGGGTTCGGCCGGCCGTCGCGAGCAGTCGCTGGTGACGGACCAGGATCACGCGCTCGTGTATGCCGACGGTGGCGAGAAGTACGACGAGTACTTTCGCAGTCTGTCCGGCGAGGTCGCGGCGGGCTTGGAGATGGCTGGTATCGCACGCTGCGAATCGAAGGTCATGGCGGGCGAGGAAGGGTGGCGGGGGAGCGAATCATGGTGGCGCGCCCGCTTCGCGGATTGGATGTCGGAGCGTGACCGCGTCGCGACGTTCCTCACGAGTATCGCCTTCGACATGAGGACCGTGGCTGGAGAACTCGATGCGCGTGCCCTGTTCGTGGAGGCTGTCGGGAAGGTGGGCGAGAACCCCGCCTTCCTGCGAAGGTCGGCCCGTCTCGCACTCGAGCTCCGCCCGCCGATCGGCTTTCTCGGGGGTCTCGTCGTGCGCGACGTGGACGACCGCACAGGCGTCTTGGACCTGAAGCTCGGCGGGTTGCTGCCGGCTACCGGTTTGGCCAGGGTCTTCGCACTGGAGGCCGGCAGCGCGGAGGTGGGGACACCGGCCCGGCTTCGCGCGGCCGCCGGTGCCGGAACGTTGGACGAGGACCAGGCCCACGGACTTGAGCAGGCGTTCCGCCTATTCCAAGGCTTGCGGCTCCGTCACCACGTCGAGCAATGGGGACGGGGCGAGCCAATCACAAATCTCATCGCTCCCGACGATCTCGGACCCATCGATCGGGGTGCGTTGAAACACGCGTTCGGGATCGTGCGGAGTGTGCAGTCCGAGCTGGCGGAGCGGCTCGCTCCTCGGATACTCGGCCGATGACCCTTGCGCGCCGTCCGCGGCCTTGGTTCTCCCAGCGGTACGTGGCGCTCGATTTCGAGACCTCGGGCCTTTCGCCGGGGACGGATGCGGTTGTCTCGTATGGAACGGTGCCCATCGAGCAGGGGAGGGCGCGGCTGGACCGGAGCCGATATCGGCTGGTCCACTCGGAAGGCTTCCCTACTGACAGCGTGAAGATCCATCGCATACGGCCCGTCGATCTCACCGAGGCGCCGCCCTTGGCGGCGGTGCTGCCCGAGTTGGCGGTCACGCTCGCCCGAGATCCCGTCGTGGCGTGGGCCGCCTGGGTCGAGGCGGGCTTCCTGGCGGCGCTCTTCGGAGGTCGAGTCTCCGCCTGGCGGCGTCGAATCGTCGACGTGCGCGACCTCGTGTCTCTGCTCGACGGACGGGACGGGAGGCGAGGGAGTCGATCGGATGAGTCCCTGCACAGCGCTGCCGCTCGCCTGGGAGTGCCACTCGAAGAATCCCATCATGCCCTCGCCGATGCCTTCGTGACCGCCCAACTCTTCTTGGTGGTCGTCGGCGGACTGGGACGAGCCACTCCAGTCAGCGTGGCCTCCGTGCTGCGCGGGGGCGGGGGCGGTGCGACGAGATGGCCGGCTGCGGTGCGCGTGCGGCAACGGTGATCCGCTGATTTCTCCTGGCGGTTCAGACGGCACGTCTCGCTCGCGAGCCGTACAGTCCCGCACGGCCGACGACACCTTGCGGGAGAGCGCCTCCGGGCCACCGAAGGAGCAACCGCCTCGCAATCTCTCAGGTCAACGAACCGCAGGGAACAGGCCACTCTGGAGAGCGGGCGCGCGCCCCACCGATGGAGTGACCCGACGACGGGGAAACTCACAGGTACCAGGACAGAGGAGGCGCCGGCTCGATCCGTACGCGGAGGAGGGATGGATGGTGGGTGCAAGCAGTTCGGGCGACGCAGCCTGGCGGGGGTGTGTCCGCTCACTTCTCTCCTCGCATCCAACGCGCGATCCGCCGCCGGCGCACATGTCAGCCATGCGGCGCGCCGCGCCGGTCGTGACATGAGAGAGAGGCAAGAAATGACGCAGGGAAACGATGGAAGATTGAGAGTCAAGGGCGCCACCTACGAGAACGTCGACAGGGCGTATCTCGATGAGCGCCAGCTACAGAAGAGTGCAGGTTGGGTCCTGTTGTGGGCACTCGGCGTGGGGGCCGTCATCTCCGGAGACTTCTTCGGTTGGAACTTCGGCCTCGACGCGGGAGGCTTCGGCGGATTGCTCATCGCCACGGTGTTCATCGCGGTGATGTTCGTGTGCATGGTCCTGTCGATCGCCGAGATGTCGACGGCACTGCCGCACGCCGGAGGGTTCTACGGGTTCACTCGGAACGCGTATGGGCCCGGCCTCGCCTACTTCAACAGCGTGACCGACATGGTGGAGTACGTGATCACCCCGGCCGTGATCGTGGTCGGCATCTCCGGGTATGCCAATGCCCTGCTGGACATGTCTGGGATCTTCGGTGAGGCGGGAGCGAACATCGTCTGGTGGCTGATCTTCTACGGGATCTTCGTCGGCATCAACATCTGGGGGACCGAACTCACGTTCAAGGTGGCACTCGTCGTGACTCTCGCCTCGATGGCCATCCTGGCGGTGTTCTACGTCGGGGCGCTGGTGTCCGGTGCCTTCGATCCGGCACTGCTGACCAACATCCCGCCCGATACGGCCAGGGCCGGGGCCTCCGAGTTCCTCCCCAAAGGCTGGTTCGGCATCTTCGCCGCGCTCCCGTTCGCGATCTGGTTCTATCTGGCGATCGAGCAGTTGCCACTCGCCGCCGAGGAGTCGCACGACGTCGTCCGCGACATGCCGAAGGCGCTCATCTGGGGCATCGTCACGCTGCTCGTCCTGTCGGTGCTGACGCTGGTCCTGAACTCCGGCGTGGCCGGGGGTGCACTGGAGATCGGACTGTCGGGGGCCCCGCTCGAAGCGGGATTCCGGGCAGTGTTCGGCGCCGGATTCGCAACGCAGATCCTGACGTTCATCGCGTTGACGGGTCTGATCGCGTCGTTCCACTCGATCATCTACGCCTATGGGAGGGTGCTCTTCGCGGCATCCCGATCCGGGTACATCCCCCGCGGGATTTCGGTGACCTCGAGCCGGCGCACGCCGCATCGGGCGTTGATCCTGGGCGCGGCAGTCGGATTCGGCGTGGCGGTGATCATCCAGTTCTTCGGCGAGGGAATCGTCGGGGCCTCCTTGTTGACAATGGCCGTCTTCGGCGCGGTGATCTCGTATGCGCTCGTCATGTTCACGTACGTCCAACTCAAGCGCGTCCGACCCGATCTCGACCGTCCGTACAAGAGTCCCCTCGGAGTCCCAGGGGCGGTCGTCGGCATCGTGATCTCCTTGATCACCCTTGTCGCCACGCTGGCGATTGCCGAGAATCGGCCGGGCGTGATCGGCACCGGCATCTTCGTGCTGATCATGTTCGGCTACTACTGGGGCTACAGCCGCCACCGGCTCGTTGCCCAGTCCCCCGAGGAAGAGCACGCCCTCGTCCGGGAGGCCGAGCAGGAGCTCCGCTGAGTCGAGGTACGAGGAAGGGTCTCCCGGAGCCGTCCGGGAGACCCTCTTCCAGTGAGGAGGACGTATGGCGAGCCCGCGAGGGATGCTCACCCTGGAGGAGTTGGACCGGTTGGTCGGGGACAGTCTGATCGACACCGTCGTGGTCGGTTTCACGGACCATTACGGCCGGGTCCATGGGAAGCGGTTCGATGCCGGCTTCTTCCTGGAGGAGACCCACGACCACGGGACACACGGATGTGACTACCTCCTGACCGTGGACATGGAGATGGAGCCGGTGCCGGGCTACCGCTACGCCAACTGGGAGCTCGGTTACGGCGACTTTCACATGGTTCCCGACCTCGGGACGCTGCGGGTGGCCGACTGGCTCGACAGGTCGGCGTTCGTGCTGTGCGACCTCGAGGACGAGGCGTCCGGAACGCTGGTCCAGGTCGCGCCGCGGTCGATACTCCGTGGCCAACTGCAACGCGCCGCCGACAGCGGCTACACGGCGAAGGGCGCCTCCGAACTGGAGTACTTCCTGTTCGACGACTCGTACCGGGCCGCCGCGGCCAACCGGTACCAAGATCTGACACCGGCGGGTTGGTACATCGAGGACTACCACATTCTGCAGGGCACGAGGGAGGAGCGATACAACGGAGAGGTCCGCCGCCACCTGTCCCGCTCCGGCATCCCGGTCGAGAATTCCAAGGGCGAGTGGGGACGTGGCCAGCACGAGATGAACGTGCGCTACACAGATCTGCTCGCGATGGCAGACAACCACTCGATCATGAAGTTGGCGATGAAAGAGATCGCCGAGCTGCTGGGAGTGAGCGTCACGTTCATGGCCAAGCCGTCCGCAGACGAAGCAGGTTCCAGTTGCCACGTCCACGTCTCGTTGTGGCAGGGCGAGGAGAACGTGTTTCCCGGCGATCACGACCTGGGAAAGGTGAGAGCCTCCGATCGATTCCGGTGGTTCCTGGGGGGATGGATGGCCCACGTCCCGGAGCTGATGGTGTTCTTCGCCCCCACCGTGAACTCGTACAAGCGATTTCAGAACGCGTCCTGGGCCCCGGTGCGGATCGCGTGGAGCTACGACAACCGAACCGCCGGCTTCCGCGTCGTCGGTCACGGGCGCTCGCTCCGCATCGAGTGCCGCATTCCGGGCGCCGACGCCAACCCCTATCTCGCCTACGCGGCAGTGCTCGCGGCCGGACTCGATGGGATCGCCCGTCAACTCGAGCCGCCTGCCATGTTCGCAGGCGATGTCTACCAGGCGGCAGATCTCCCGCGTGTGCCGCACACATTGCGCGAGGCGATCGGGCTGTTCGCGTCGAGCGAGTTCGTGCGCGACGCGTTCGGCGAGCACGTGCAAGAGCACTATGCGCACTTCTTCGATGTGGAAGCGACCGCCTATGACAATGCGGTCACGGACTGGGAGAGGTGGCGGTACTTCGAGCGCATCTGAGCGGTGTCCGCGCCGCGTCGGCGCTCGATGGGTTTGGAGGAGAAGTGAGCGAGAGAGGTTCGACATGAGGCTGGCCGGCAAGGCGGCGCTCATCACGGGCGCGGGCTCCGGGATTGGCAGGGAAGCAGCACTGCTGTTCGCGGCAGAAGGTGCCGCGGTGGCGTGCGTGGACGTGCGGGAAGAGGCTGCCGCCGAGACTGCGGCGATGGTCGAGGCCGCCGGCGGGAGGGCACGGGCCGTGCAGGCGGATGTCTCGAGGGACCAGGACTGCCAGGCGATGGTCGGGGCGTGCGAGTCGGCGTTCGGCAAGGTCGATGTGCTGTTCAACAACGCCGGCATCATGCATGCCGCGGACGACGATGCGGTCGGAACCTCCGAAGAGGTATGGGACCTGACGTTGGACATCAACGCCAAGGGAGTGTTCCTCGGCTGCAAGCACGGAATCCCGGCGCTGCGCAGGGCGGGCGGAGGTTCGGTCATCAACACGGCGTCCTTCGTCGCGATCGTCGGCGCCGCCACGCCGCAGATCGCCTACACGGCTTCCAAGGGAGCGGTGCTGGCGATGACCAGGGAATTGGCAGTGGTGCATGCAAGGGAGAACATCCGGGTGAATGCGCTGTGTCCGGGTCCACTGCACACCGAGCTGCTGATGAAGTTCCTCGACACCGCCGAGAAACAACAGCGGCGACTCGTGCACGTCCCGATGGGACGCTTCGGCGAGGCGGTCGAGATGGCGCGAGCGGCGCTCTGGCTCGCATCCGACGACTCGTCCTACGTGACGGGGACCGAGTTCGTCGTCGACGGCGGTATCACCGCCGCCTACGTCACGCCGGAGTGAGGGGCGTGCAAGGCCCGTTCGTCGACGGAGGGGAATGGGCGACGACCTCCGAGGACGCCACGCTCCTCATCGACCCCGCCACCGGCGCCGAGATCGGCACCGTCGCGAAGTCGAACGAGGGCGATCTCACCCGTGCAGTGGAGGTGGCCGCCCGGCGATACGACGAAGGGGTCTGGAGCCGCGCGCCCGTGCGCCAGCGAAGGGACGTGCTCCGCCGTATCGCCGACTTCGTGCGCCGCGATCACGAATCGCTCGCTCGCCTCGAGTCCCGCAACGCCGGCAAGCCGATCAGTGCCGCCAGGGGCGAGATCCACGCGGTGGCGGCGACCTTCGACTTCTACGCCGGCGCCGTGGACAAGTTCCACGGACAGACGATTCCCTCCCACGCGGCAGGGACGCTGCTGACGTTTCGTGAGCCGCTCGGTGTGTGCGCAGCCATCACCCCATGGAACTTTCCGATGCTCATCCTCGGCTGGAAGCTCGCCCCGGCCCTCGCCATGGGCAACTCCGTGGTGGCGAAGCCGGCCGAGGTCACACCGCTGACCGCGCTGGCGCTCGCAGAGTTGGCTGTCGAAGCGGGGCTTCCGCCCGGAGTCTTCAACGTACTCCCCGGCGCAGGCTCCCAGATCGGAGAGGCGCTCGTCCGTCACCCCGGCGTGAGAAAGGTCTCCTTTACGGGGTCGACGGAAATCGGAGCGGGGGTGATGCGCGCCGCGGCAGACGGCATCAAGCGGGTCTCGCTCGAGCTGGGCGGAAAGTCCGCCTCGCTGGTCTTCGCCGATGCCGATCTCGAGGCTTGTGTCGAGTCGTCTGTCTTCGCCGTCTACGACAACGCAGGCCAGGATTGTTGCGCTCGTAGCCGCATCCTGGTCGAAGAGCCGATCTTCGCCGAGTTCGTCGACCGGTTCGTCACTCGAGTCGGCGCTCTCGTGGTCGGCGACACGGCAGACGAATCGACGGAGATGGGGCCGCTCATCACCGATCGACATCGCCAGACGGTGGAGCGCTATGTGCGCCTCGGTGAGGCGGAGGGCGCCACACGCCTCCACGGCGGAGACCGCCTCGGCGGTCCCGGGAGCTTTCTCGCACCCGCCGTGTTCGTCGACGTCCACCCCGCGATGCGGATCATGCAGGAGGAGATCTTCGGCCCCGTGGTGGGGCTTCTCCCCTTCGGCGACGAGGACGAGGCGATCCGCCTGGCCAACGACAGCGTGTACGGACTCTCCGGCTCGGTGTGGACTCGGGACATCGGGAGGGCGCTGCGAGTCGCGAGGGCGGTGGAAACGGGCATGCTGTCGATCAACTCGTCGTCGTCGGTCCACATCGAAGCGCCCTTCGGGGGTGTCAAGGAATCGGGTATCGGGAGGGAGCAGGGCATGACCGCGCTCGAGTACTACTCCGAGTACAAGTCGGTGTTCGTGGCGGAACGATGACGATGCGGGTCGGACTGCTCCTGTGCGACCACGTCCCGGATGGGCTCGCCGCGTACGGCGACTATCCCGACATGTTCGGCAGTCTCCTGGCTGATCATCCCGCCATCGACCTCGTGACCCATGACCTGACGGCAGGGGGTTTCCCCGGGGCGACGGACGAGTGCGACGGATGGATCATCACCGGATCGCGGCGGTCGGTCTACGACCCGGAGCCGTGGATCGGACGCCTGGAGGGCCTGGTGCAGACACTCGTCACCGAGGGACGGAGGTTGGTCGGGGTCTGTTTCGGGCACCAGATGATCGGCCAGGCGCTGGGGGGAAGGGTCTCCCGCTCGGATCGGGGGTGGGGGGTCGGCGTCAAGGAGATCAGGGTGACGGCCGCACAGCCCTGGATGCAACCGCCCGCCACCTCCTATCGAGTGCTGAACAGTCATGCTGACCAGATCGTCGAGGCGCCCCCTGGCATGCGCATCCTCGGGTCCAACGACCACTGCCCGATCGCCTTGGCAGCGGTGGGCGACCACGTGTTGGGCATCCAGGGTCACCCCGAGTTCGTCCCCGACTTCGCCCGCGCGCAGATGCTGGGTCGCAGGGGCGGGTTGATCCCTGCCGGAGTGGTGGACCAGGGTCTCGCGTCCCTGGCGAACGCGCCCGATCGCGGACTTCTCGCCTCCTGGATCGCCACCTTCCTCACCCGCGGTCGCCCGTAACGTCGGATGTGGCTCTCCACCCGGGAGACCGATCGGCGTGGCGCGGGCCCGGCAGGGCGGCGGCGGCTGCCAGGTAGTCTTCCCAGCGTGGAATCGATCCGTTCGCTCATCCGTGAGATCCCCGACCATCCGAAGCCGGGTGTGCTCTTCTACGACATCACTCCCGTCCTCGGCGACGGCCCGGCGTTCGACGCCATGCTTCGCGCAATGGTCGAACCGCATCGTGACAGCGGGATCACCAAGGTGGCGGGGATCGAAGCGCGCGGTTTCACGCTGGCCGCGCCCATCGCTCGCATGCTCGGCGCCGGCTTCGTGCCCGTGCGCAAGCCCGGCAAGCTCCCGTACGAAACGCACCGCCGCACCTATGCACTCGAGTACGGCGAAGACGCCCTCGAGGTACACGTCGACGCGGCGCATGCCGGGGATCGGGTGCTCATCGTCGACGACGTCATCGCCACGGGCGGCACGGCCGCCGCGGCGGTCGACCTGCTGGGAGACCTGGGAGCCGAAGTCACGGGACTCAGTGTCTTCATCGAACTGACTTTCCTCAGCGGGCGTGACCGGCTGGGAGACGTCCCCCTCCATGCGCTCCTCGAGTACTGACCCGGTCGATCACCACCACGTCCTGGCGGAGTACCTCCGTCACCATCCCGCTGCGGACACCGCGCTACTGGAACGGGCCTACGCCTTCGCCGCTCGCGCGCACGCCGGCCAGACTCGCAAGTCGGGCGAGCCATACATCACCCATCCTGTGGCCGTCACCGCGATCCTCGCCGAGTACGGGATGGACGAGGCCACCCTCGTCGCCAGCTTTCTGCACGACACCGTCGAAGACACCGAGATTGGACTGGAGGACATCGTCGCGGAGTTCGGCCAGGAGGTGGCCTTCCTCATCGACGGCGTGACGAAGCTCGACCGGCTCGAATACGACACCCCGCAACAGGCCCAGGCGGCCACGATCAGGAAGATGGTCGTCGCGATGGCCCAGGATGTGCGCGTCCTCATCATCAAGCTGTGCGACCGCCTGCACAACATCCGCACGGCCTCCGCCCTGCGGCGCGAGAAGCAGGAGAGGGTCGCACGCGAGACGCTCGACATCTACGCCCCGCTCGCCCACCGACTGGGCGTGCAGGAGATCAAGCACGAGTTGGAAGATCGCTGCTTCGAGATCCTCTATCCGGAGCGGTTCGCCGAGATCGAGAAGCGGCTGCTGGAGCGTGCGCCGGAGCGCGACGTGTTCATCGAGAAGATCGTCCACGAGCTGCAGGCGATGGTGTCCGACGCCGAGATCCCGGCCGAGATCAGCGGCCGGCCGAAGCACCACTACTCGATCTACCGGAAGATCGTCGAGTCGGGGAGGCCGTTCGAGGAGATCCACGACCTGATCGGCATCCGGGTGATCGTCGAGACCGTCCAGCACTGCTACGGCGTCCTCGGGCTCGTGCACGCCCGCTGGATGCCGGTGTCCGGACGGTTCAAGGACTACATCGCCATGCCCAAGTTCAACCTCTACCAGTCCCTCCACACCACGGTGATCGGGCCGGACGGCAAGCCGTTGGAGGTCCAGATCCGCACCCAGGAGATGCATCGGCTCGCCGAGGCCGGGGTGGCGGCGCACTGGCGCTACAAGGAAGGGAACGAAGCCACCGGGCTCACCTGGGTGGGGGACCTGCAGGGTCTGCAGGGCGAGGACGACCCCGAAGAGTTCCTCGATTCCTTGAAACTCGACCTCTACCAGGACGAGGTGTTCGTGATGACGCCCAATGGAGACGTCAAGACCCTGCCGAAGGGGGCAACCGCCGTCGACTTCGCCTATGCCGTCCACACCGAGGTCGGCCATCGCTGCGTCGGCGCCCGGATCAACGGACGGCTCATGCCACTCTCGACTCGAGTCGAGTCGGGAGACATCGTCGAGGTCCTCACGTCACGCTCCCAGGACGCCGGGCCGTCGCGGGACTGGTTGAAGTTCGTCCGCACATCCCGGGCCAGGTCGAAGATCAAACAGTGGTTCCTGAAGGAACGTCGCGAGCTGGCGGCGATGGAGGGGCGCGATCAGGTCATGGCGGCGCTCAGGCGCGAGGGCCTCGGGCTGTCCGCCAACGAGCGGGAATCCCTCTTCGCCCAGGTGGCAGCCGAGTTCGCGAAGCAGGATGTCGCCGCCTTGCTGGCGGCGGTCGGGCAGGGCGAGATCGGCGTCAACGCCGTCGTGCAGCGGGTGGTGCGGTCGGTACGGCCCGATGATGACGACGACGACAACGACCTGCTCGCTCCTGTCCGGCCGCGCAAGTACTCGTCGGCAGGGCCGGGCATCATCGTCGAAGGCCTCGACGACATGATGGTGCGCATCGCCCGCTGCTGCGCTCCGGTGCCCGGCGACGGAATCGTCGGCTTCGTGACGGTGGGCCGCGGGGTGTCAGTCCATCGCGACGACTGCACCAACCTCAACGCCCTCGCCGACGAACGCCGCGAGCGGATGGTGGACGTGAGCTGGGCTCCGGACCGCATCGGCAGCTTCACCGTGTGGGTGCAGGTCGAGGCGCTGGACCGCACCAAGCTCCTGCGCGACGTCACCGAGGTGATCTCGGATCTCGGCGGGAACATCACCGCCTCGTCCTCCATCACCGGCCGCGACCGCGTGGCGATACTCCGCTACGAGGTGGAACTCTCCGACCCCGGCTCGCTCGACAAGCTGATCAACGACCTGCGCGGCGTCGACGGCGTCTTCGCCGCCTTCCGGCTGGTCAGCGAACCGAACTGACGGCGCGCGCTCCGCGGTTCCCGCTTCAGTGACGGGCGTGTCCAGCCGATGGACCTGTCAGACGATTCAGGGGGTCCCCCGCGGTGTTTCGGAGGCTGCGATTGCCAGGCAAGCTCCTGCTTGCCGCTGTGCCATTGGTGGTGGCGTTGGCCGCCGTTTCGACCTTGTTCGTGCAGGCGGCCTTCACGAACGCCGGTGAGGAACGCCGGGCGGCGTCCCTGTCGGCCGTGCTCATCGACCTGCGGAGCGCCGTGGATGCGCTGGCGGTCGAATCCACGGATCCGGCCGTTGGTGCCGCCGGGACCGACGAGCGACTGGCGGAGCTGCGCCGTTCGATCGCAGGGGTCGGCGCTCCCCCTCTCACCCGTCAGCTCGAAGCTGCCACCCGTCGGCTGGAACAGGTGCGATCGGCCGGCGCGGCCGGTCCGGCCCTCCTGTCCGCCTACGACCAGGTGGCGGGTGACCTGCTCGCCATCGCCTCCCTCGTCCCGGCTGAGGTCGCCAACCAGGAGTCGGCCCGGTCCCTCGAAGGAGTGTCGGCCATCGCCCGCGCCCGTCAGATCGCCCGTACCCAGGCTCGCGTCATCGCCGCCGCCCATCCGTTGACGGCCGCCGACGCGACCACCGTCGAGCGGATCCACGCGCTCCAGCTGGACTTCACGGGGTGGGTCGACTTGTTCCACACCGTCGCCTCGCCCGAAGCGCGCACGATCTTCGCCCAGTCGGGGGCACCGGTGGCCATCGGCGGCGTGTCCACCCACGTCACCCGTCTCACCGAGCAGTCCTCCGCGGCGGTCACGATCGCCGAATCCGACTGGCAGCAGCTCCTGGCGGAGCGCAGCGCAGCCCTCGCCACGTTCGAAGAGCGCCTCACGGACAGGGTGGGCTCCGAGGCCGAGTCCGCAGCC
>CAZCRP010000031.1:0-15177 GCA_964501055.1 uncultured Acidimicrobiaceae bacterium | reverse complement strand
GCCGGTCGGATCCAACTGAACCAGTTCGAGGCGCGCTACCTCGGCGAGAGCCGCGGGGCGGAAGAGGCTGCGCGAGCCGCCGACGAGGAGCGCCGCCGCCAGGAAGCGGACTTGGAACGGACCGCCCGTCGCCGGCTGCGGGTCGGAGTGGCGGCGGCAGGGATCGCGGTGCTGGTGGGCGCGCTGGCCGTGTTCGCGTTCGTCGAGCGACAACGGGCCAACGATCTCGCCACCACCCAGGAACGCCAGAACCTGGCCCGCGAGCTGTCGGCGGCGGCGATCACCAATCTCAACGCGGCAGACCCCGATCTTCCCCTCCTTCTCGCCATCGCCGCGGCCGACGAGTCCCTGGCGGCCGGGGACGAACTCCTCCCCGAGGTGGTGGATGCCCTGCACCGGTCCGTCATCAACCCCCGGCCGGACGTCGTCCGCGGGGGGGCCCGCAGTGCCGTGGGTGGCCGGCTCGTCGACTACTCCGGCGCAGGTGACGCCCTGGTGATGCTGGCCGCAGACGGGGGAGCGCTCATCGTCGATCCGCGGGACGGCTCCGACCGGGGACGGCTGCCGCCGGTGGACGGATCACCGGCGGTGGGCGTCGACTTCCATCCGGACGGTCGCCTGGTGCTCACGATCCACCCCGATGCCGTCCGGGTGTGGGACTGGGTCTCCCAGCAGCGTCTCCTCGACCTCACCTCCGAACTGGGCTTCTCCACCGCCGGGTTCTCCCAGGACGGCGCGCTGGTGGCTGCTGCCGAGCTGGACGGCACTATCCGTGTCGTCGACTCCGCCACCGGCTCGACCGTGGTCGAGGTGGTGGCCAACGTCAACGACTCCTCGGTGATCTCCAGCGTCGACTTCGACTCGTCGGGGACGCGCTTGCTCTCCACCGGCCCGTCGCCGACGTTTGCTGATGCGCCCGCCTGGACGGTGCAGGTGTGGGATCTGGCCAGCGGGGAGGTCGTCGCCCGCAGCCGCGACGAGACCTTTCCGTTTCCGATCCTGCAGGCGGCGTGGAGCCCGGCCGACTGGGGACGCGGACGGGATGCCATCGCCGTGACGACGTTCTCCGGCGAGATGTACGTGATCGATGCCCTCAGTGGGGACGTGCTGGTCTCGTTCGGCAACGCGCAGTCGATCTCCCGCTCGATCGAGTTCAACTCTCTGAACACCCTGGTGCTCATGGCAGGCGGCGACGGCTATGCCCGGATCTTCTCGGCTTGGATCGGGGGCGAGCCGGCCATCCGTCTCCCGACGGGCGGAGTGCCGCTGCGGGATGCGACCTTCCACCCGACGGACGAGGAGGTGGCCACGATCGGCATCGACGGATCGCTGCGAATCTGGCGTGACTTCATGAGCAGCGAACTGCCGTCCCGCACCACCTGGTTCCTCGCTCCGCATGCTGTCGCCGACGCGTCAGGCGCCCGCTACCTGACGACCGCCCATGGCAACGGCTACGGCATGCCCCCGCGGCCGACGAAGGCGGACGTGATCGATGCCGCCACCGGGGAAATACTGTTCGAGGCCGACACCGTCACCCAACCCCTCTTCCTTCCTGGCGCTATCAGTTCCGACGGAACGCGGGTGGCGTTCACGGGCGTCACCGGCGACGTCGTCATCGCCGACGTCGCCACCGGCCAGACCCTCCTCCCCGAAGACTCGAGACCGTGGGCTGCGAGGCTCGAATTCAGTCCCGATGGCCGCTTCCTGGCCGGTGGCGGGCTCGCCCGTGGACCGGCGCCCGGTTCGGTCGTGATCTGGGACGTGGCCACCGGATCGCGGCACGCAGTGCTCGAAGGTCACGGCCCGCGGGTTCCCGTCGCGGGGGATGTGCCCTTCGCGGAGGGGATCACCCTGTCGTTCAGTCCCGACGGCCGCTCGCTGGCGACGGGTGGCCTCGACGGCACCGTCCGGATCTGGGACCTGGCGAGTGGTGAGTCACGTGTCGTCTTCGAGTCGGTGTTCGAGGTGATGTCGGTCACGTATTCCCCGCGCGGAGACCGGCTGGCGATATCCGACTCAACTGGCGTCGTCGCCGTGCTCGACACCGCGTCGGATGAGCTCCGCCTGCTGGAGCGGGTGTCGGGTCGCACCTTCCTCGCCTTCTCCCCGAACGGCCGCTACCTGGCAGGCGCCGGACCCGATCCCGAGACACCGCTGTGGGACGTGGACACCGGTCGCATCGTGCGCCGGATCCACGGCGCCATCTACCCGGCCCGCAGCGTGGCCTTCCTCAACGGAGGAAGCGAATTGCTCGTGTCGTCGAGCGAGAGCGTCCAGCGGCGGTATCTGCTCGATCCCCGCGACCTGCTGGCGCTGGCCCGCGACCAGGTCGGCCGCGCGCTCACGGACGACGAGTGCCAGTTGTACCTACGGCGGCCCTGCGACGCCTGATCCGGTCGTTTTGCCCTCCTCGCTGCACCGTGTAGCATTCCGGATCCGGTCTCCGGTCGTGCGCGTCTGCAGTTTCGAATTTGCAGAAGTGTACGTGGGTCCTTCCGGCCCGACTCCAATCACCTCCCGAGGCGATCGTGTGTCGTGTCGCATGCCTACCGCCGGGCCACACCAGGGGCCGAGAATGACCATGTTGTCGATATGGCGGCGGCCCGTGGGGCCGAGATGGAGTGTGAGATGAAGGTTCGTCCTTCGACAAAGAAGATGTGCGAGAAGTGTCGCATCATCCGCCGGCGAGGCCGGGTGTGGGTGATCTGCGAAAACCCGCGGCACAAGCAGCGGCAGGGCTGACGGTATGGCCCGTATCGCCGGCGTCGACCTCCCCCGTGACAAGCGGCTCGAGATCGGTCTCACGTACATCTACGGCATCGGCTTGACGCGCGCCCAGCAGATCTGCGAGTCGCTGAGCATCGATCCCGGAACCAAGGTCCGGGACCTGACCGACGACGAGACAGCCAAGGTCCGCCGTTACATCGACCAGAGCTACACCGTCGAGGGTGACCTCCGTCGCGAGGTCCAGCAGAACATCAAGCGCAAGATCGAGATCGGCAGCTACCAGGGGATCCGCCATCGCCGCGGTCTCCCGGTCAATGGCCAGCGCACGCACACCAATGCCCGCACACGCAAGGGCAAGCGCTCGGCCATCGCCGGCAAGAAGAAGCTGAAGAAGTAGGAGGGGGCGCCATGGCGAAGCCAGCACCAGGAGCGAAACGCGTCCGTCGCCGCGAACGCAAGAACATCTCACACGGCGTGGCCCACATCAAGGCCAGCTTCAACAACACCATCATCAACATCAGCGACCAGGGCGGGAACACCGTCGTGTGGACCTCGGGCGGCTCCGTCGGGTTCAAGGGCTCACGCAAGTCGACTCCGTACGCCGCCCAGGTGGCAGCGGAGGAGGCCGCCCGTCGGGCAGGTGAGCACGGAATCCGCAAGCTCGACGTCATCGTCAGCGGGACCGGCTCCGGTCGCGACACCGCCGTCCGCACGCTCCAGAACATGGGAATGGAGGTGTCCTTCATCAAGGACGTCACCCCCATCCCCCACAACGGCTGCCGACCGAAGAAGCGCCGGAGGGGTTGAGCGATGGCCCGTTACACAGGTCCCCGCCACAAGGCGTGCCGGCGGGCACGCACCCCGCTGTGCCAGTCCAAGAAGTGTCCCGTCGATCGACGGCCCTACCCGCCCGGCGACCACGGCCGTGGTCGCATCCGCGAGTCGGACTACCTGATCCAGCTGCGGGAGAAGCAGAAGCTCCGCATGATGTACGGGGTGCTCGAGAAGCAGTTCCGCATCTACTACCGGCTGGCGGCCCGTCAGCCCGGTGTCACCGGTGACAACCTGCTGCGGCTCCTCGAGACCCGGCTCGACAACGTGGTGTGGCGGGCAGGTCTCGCCGCCACCCGGCCCCAGGCCCGCCAGCTCGTCAACCACGGCCACTTCCAGGTGAACGGGACGAAGGTGGACGTGCCGTCGTACCGGGTCCGGCAAGGAGATGTCGTGACGATGAAGGAAGCATCGAAGGATCTGCTGGTCGTCCAGCACTCCGTCGACACCCTCGGCTTCGCCATCCCCGAGTGGCTCGACGTCGACCACACGGCCCGCAAGGTGACCATCCGTGATCTGCCTTCCCGGGCACAGATCGACACCGCGATCAACGAGCAGTTGATCGTCGAGTTGTACTCCAAGTAACCCAGAGAGGTCTCACAGTGCTGATCGTTCAACGTCCCCAGATCCACGAGGAGCAGCTCAACGACACCCGTTCCCGGTTCGTGGTCGAGCCGCTGGAGCCGGGTTTCGGCTACACGCTGGGGAACACCCTGCGCCGCACACTGCTGGCTCGCATTCCGGGAGCCGCCGTCACCTCGATTCAGATCGAGGGGGTGCAACACGAGTTCTCGACGATCGAAGGGGTGGTCGAGGACGTCGTCGACATCATCCTCAACATCAAGCAGATCGTCGTCCGCATGGAAGGCATCGACGAGCACACGCTGTACCTGTCGGCCAAGGGCGCCGGCGAGGTCACGGCGGGCCAGCTCAAAGTGCCGACCGGGGTGGAGATCGTCAATCCCGACCTGGTGCTCGCCACCTTGTCTTCGGCGGGGCGGCTCGAGATGGAGATGACCGTCGCCCCCGGCGTCGGCTATCGCACGGCCGAGTCGAACAAGGGGTCCGGCGCCATCGGGTTGATCCCCATCGACTCGATCTTCTCGCCGGTGCGCAAGGTCGCCTACTCGGTCGAGAACACCCAGGTCGGCCAGATGACCAACTTCGACAAGCTGATCCTCGACATCGAGACCAACGGCGCCATCACCCCCGGCGAGGCCGTGTCCTCGGCGGGCAAGACCCTGCGTGAGCTGCTCTCGCTCTTTGCCGACATGGGCGAGGGAGTCGGTCTGGAACTCGGCGACGTGCCGACGGAGTCGTCCGGCTCGCCTGATCTCGAGCTCCCGATCGAGGCGCTGGACCTGTCCGAGCGTCCTCGCAACTGCCTGCGCCGGGCGCAGATCAAGACGGTGGGCGAGCTGGTGCAGCGCACCGGCGACGACCTGTTGAACATCACCAACTTCGGCCAGAAGAGCTTGGAAGAGGTGGCGGCGAAGCTGGACGAGCTCGGTCTGTCGCTCGCCGACGGTGGAGGCAGCTGATGCCCCGGCCACGGAAGGGCCCGCGCCTCGGGCACTCCCCGAGCCACGAGAAGAAGATCCTCGCCAACCTGGCGACGTCGCTCTTCGCCGACGGACGGGTCGAGACCACCCTCGCCAAGGCGAAGTCGGTGCGCCCGCTGGCCGAGAAGATGATCACGAAGGCTCGCAAGGGCGACCTCCATTCGCGGCGCGTCGTCCTGCGCACCATCACGAACAACGAAGTGGTGACGAAGCTGTTCGACGAGGTGGCTCCCCAATATGCGGACCGCCCCGGCGGTTACACCAGGATCACGAAGCTCGGACCACGCCGTGGCGACGGCGCCGAGATGGCCGTCATCGAACTCGTCTGACCCGGCATACGCCCCCGTGCAAGAGGCCCCCGAGGGATCGGGGGCCTCTTTCGTGAGCCGGTTTCCACGGCACCGGTGTATGGGGCCTGCCTACGGTGGAACGGGACGGGAAGCGAGGAGGGCAATGCAGTCGTCTCACCGTCGGGTCGGCATCACGGCCCTGGTCGCCGGGGTGTGGCTCGTGATCGGCAACGTCACCCATCCCATCGGCACCACCGAGATCTACACCGACGGCGTGGCGCTCGTCGAGCATGCGAGCAGCACGTATTGGATCGTCAACCATCTCCTGCTCGGTGCCGCCATGCTGGTCACCCCGTGGCTGGTGTGGGTGTGGCGTGAGGAACTCACGTCGGGGTCGGCCAGGTCGTGGGGCGCCTTCGGGCTCATCCTGGCTGCCCAGGGTTCACTGCTCGGCGTGCTCCACCAGGGAGCGATCGACGGCGTGGCGCTGGCGGCCTACGCCCCCATCCTGGAAGCGGATGGCGCGGCGGCCGCGATAGGTGCGGAAGCGCTGCGGATGGTGCACCTGGCCGCCGACACCGCGTGGGCCCTGGTGCTGCTGGGGGCGGCGCAGACCGTGATCGGGATCACCGAGATCGTCGAACGCCGTCGCGTGTGGCTCGGATGGCTGTTGGTCGTGTGCGGGGCGCTGGGATTCGGCTTTGCCTTCACGATCGCGCTGCAAGGCCACATCGGAGGGCTGAGCGAAGCCGCGCTGCTGCGTCCGTCGACCGTGGGGCTCACCGTGTGGCTCTTCGTGACGGCGTGGGAGTTCGCTCGCCGGCGGCAACCTCAGGAGGTCGCGTCATGAGCGTGGGTCCGAGCGAGCCGCACCGCCGAGTGGGGATCGCCGGCCTGGTCGCCGCCGTGTGGCTCGTGATCGGCAACGTCACCCATTCGATCGGCACCATCGAGATCTACACCGAGGGCGTAGCGAGCCCGGCGCGCGAATGAGGCGGCCCGCTCGTGGGGCGCGTTCGCGTTGGTGCTCTCGGCGCTGGGCACTGACGGCGTGGGGCGGGACCCAGTTGGCGCTGGGGGTGGAGGTGGTGACCGAAGGCTTCCGGCGATGGCTCGGATGGCTGCTCGTCCTCTGCAGCATGCTGGGGTTCGCCTTCGCGTTCACCATCGCGTTGCAGGGTCACCTGACTGCCTTCAGCGATGGGATCCTGTTCCGCACCTCCACCGTCGGATTCACCGTCTGGTACGCATGGACGGCCTGGGAGTTGGCCCGCTCCGATTCACTGCGCCCGGCAACCACGTCGCCGCACTGCGGCTGAGTCACGCCGGGCCGGTAGCCTGCCCGGCGTGAACGGATCGGTCTCGCCCTACCTCGACTTCGAGCGTGACGAGTGGGCAGCACTGCGCGCCACCACCCCGATGACGCTGACCGACGACGAGGTCGAGAAGATCCGCGGCATCAACGTCGAACTGTCCACGGCCGAGGTCGAGTCGATCTACCTGCCGTTGTCCCGGCTCCTCAACCTGTATGTGCGTGCCTCCCAGGGCCTGTTCAGCGTGACCGACACCTTCCTGGGGCGACCGACCGAACCGGTCCCGTATGTGATCGCCATCGCCGGATCGGTGGCGGTGGGCAAGTCGACCATTGCCCGGATCATGCAGATGCTGTTGTCGCGATGGCCCGACCACCCATCGGTGGACCTCGTGACGACCGACGGCTTCCTCCACCCGAACGCCGTGCTGGAAGAGCGGGGGATCATGCATCGCAAGGGGTTCCCCGAGTCCTACGACCGGCGCCGGCTCCTCGAGTTCGTGACGGATCTCAAAGCGGGAGTGCCGGAAGTGCGGGCTCCTGTCTACTCGCATCTGACCTATGACATCGTCCCCGATCAGGAACGCATCGTCCGCCGGCCCCAGATCCTCATCCTGGAGGGATTGAACGTCCTGCAGGGGGGCGGCACCGGCACCTACGTCTCGGACTACTTCGACTTCTCGATCTATGTGGATGCCGAGGCCGAAGACATCGCCGAGTGGTACCTGAGCCGGTTTCTCACGCTGCGCGATACCGCGTTCCGGGACGAGGCGTCCTACTTCCACCGCTACGCCGCCTTCTCCGACCACGAGGCACTGGCGGAGGGTCGTCGCATCTGGAAGGAGATCAACGAGGTGAACCTGGAGGAGAACATCCTTCCCACCAGGGAACGGGCCACGCTCATCCTCCACAAGGCGGCCGATCACGCCGTCCGACACGTCAACCTCCGACGGGGATGAGCCCCGACCCCAGGGCGGAGGGCCTACGGGCACTGCTCGCCAGCCATGCGCCCGCAGACACCACCGAGCAGGACGCGGTGGCGGCGGTGGTGTCGCTTCTGAGCTTCGACGAGGCGTTCTCGGCGAGCCGGTTCGACCCCGGTCATGTGACCGCATCGGCGTTCGTCCTGCACCCGTCGCGATCGGCGGTGGCACTGGTTCTCCACTCGAAGATCGGGCGCTGGCTGCAGCCGGGGGGCCACGTGGAATCCGATGACCTCACGACCGTGGATGCCGCCCTGCGGGAGGTGCGGGAGGAGGTGGGCGTGGGAGCGGCGGACGCTCCGTGGTTGTGCGACGTCGACGTCCACGTCTTCCCGTCTCGCGGCGCCGTACCGATGCATCTCCACCACGACATCCGGGTTGCTTTTCGAGCGGACTCCGACCGCGTGACGGCCGGGGACGGCGCCGATGATGCCCGCTGGTGGCCACTGGCCGAGGTGCTGGGACTCGAGGAGTCATTGGCTCGCCCGGCCAGGAAGATCCTCCGGAGGCTGGCAGGCGACTAGGCAAGGTGCATCCCGAAGATCGGGTCGCGCCGACTCGTTAGCCTGACGACCCGATGAAGAAGATCTTCAGCCGCGCCGCCCGCGGCGCCATGCTCGATCGCAAGGCCTTTGCCGAGGTGTTCTGGGACGACGATGCCACCGCCGACGGGGTGATCGTCGTGGCCGTGGTGGGCGCCGCCTCGTTCTTGATCGTGGCGTTGACGCGGGCGTCGGTGTCGTTGAGCTCGATTCCCGCCCTGCTGCAGACCACGATCTCGGCCGTGGCTTCGTGGCTCATTCTGGCCGCCGCCACCTGGTTCGCGGCGACCCGCATGTTCAAGACCGGCGGCGGTATCCAGACGATGATGGCCACCCACGGATTGGCCTACCTGCCCACGATCACCTTCGTCATCCCGTTCGCCCTCGCTCCCGTGATCGGCCTCGTCTGGTACGTGGCCGTGCTCACCCGCGCCACCCAAGAGGCGGTGTCGTCGAACACGAAGATCGCGTTCCTGGCGGTGCTCGTCGGCTTCGCCTTCATGTTGATGATCCAGGCGATCTTCCGCCTCCCGTTCACAGCAGCCTCGGCCCTGTTCGGCCTGTTCTGAGTTGCCGCGGTACCGCCTCGACCTGGCGTACGACGGAACCGGCTTCCACGGGTTCGCCCGCCAGACCGGCGGAGTGCGGACCGTCCAGGAAGTGCTCGAGGAAGCGCTGGCGCGGGTTTTTCGCCAGCAGACGGCGGTGGTGGTGGCGGGGAGGACCGACACCGGTGTCCACGCCCGCCGCCAGGTGGTCACCTTCGACGTCGACCGCCACGTCGATCCCCGGCGGGTGATGCGTGCGATCACCTCCATGCTCGGCCCGGAGGTGGTCGCGACGGACTGTGGCGTCGTCGCAGACGACTTCTCGGCCCGGTTCGACGCAGTATGGAGGATCTACCGCTATCACCTCCTCGACGCCGAGTCGCCCGACCCGCTGCGACGCCACACGGTGTGGCATGTCGGTCACTCCCTCGACGTGGGGGCCATGGACGCCGCCGCCGGCGCCTTCGTCGGTTCCCACGATTTCGCGACTTTTTGCCGCCGCCGGGAGGGGGCGGGCACCGAACGCACCGTCTACGACGCCTCGGTGGTCCGTGACTCGACGGGTCTCGTCGTCTTCGAGATCCGCGCCAAGGCGTTCTGTCATCAGATGGTCCGCAGCCTGACGGCCTTCCTGGTCGACGTGGGTCGCGGGCGCCGCTCCGTCGGCGAAGTGGCCGCCGCCTTGCAGGCCCGTGACCGCTCCGCCGCCCCCAGCCCCGCCCCCCCCACCGGCCTCGTGCTGTGGGACGTGGGCTACTGAAATGCGAACCCAGGGTTCGTCGGTACGTATACGTACCAATCAGCCCACGGTTCGCCCGCTGGAGGCGCGCACACGGTGAACCGTGGGCTCCCAGCTACCTTGGCGGTACTCCTGAACCCAGGGTTCGGGACACTCCCGTCGATTGGCGCCGGGGGCGGGGGGTGCGTATCCTGACGTGGCTTCCGATCCGGAAGCATCTCGTTTCCCACCGAGATCCCAGCCGATCAACCTCGCCCGGACCACCCGGGCCCTCGCCGACCGTCTGGATACCGATGAACAACAAGACATTCTCGCCGAAGTCGTCCGACCTCACCAGTGATTGGTGGGTCATCGACGCCACGGATCTGCCGTTGGGTCGCCTCGCGTCCGAGGTCGCCCAGCTCATCCGCGGCAAGCACAAGCCCACCTTCGCACCCCACGTGGACGGGGGTGACCACGTGGTCGTGGTCAACGCTTCCAAGGTGGCCATCACCTCCGACAAGAGCCAAGAGAAGATCTACTACCGGCACTCCGGATTCCCCGGCGGCCTCAAGGAGGAGACGTTCGAGGCGCTCCTCGCCCGCCGACCCGAGCAGGTCATCGAGCGAGCCGTCAAGGGGATGCTCCCCAAGAACAAGCTCGGCCGCAAGATGGGCTCGAAGCTCAAGGTCTACGCCGGTCCCGACCATCCTCACCAAGCGCAGCAGCCGCAGGTGCGGGAACTCTCGATCCGAAAGGCTGACTCCTGATGTCGAAGCCACTCGTCCAGGCAACCGGCCGCCGCAAGGCGTCGGTCGCACGAGTCCGACTGCGTGACGGCAGCGGCGCGGTCACGCTCAACGGCAAGCCCATCGAGAGGTTCTTCCCCACGATGGCCAACCGCATCAGGGTGATGGAGCCCCTCCAGATCACCAACATGGTGGGCCGCTACGACCTCGAGGCCACGCTCCACGGCGGTGGCACCACCGGCCAGACCGATGCTCTCCGCCTCGGGATCGCCCGCGCGCTCGTCGCGCTCGATCCTGACCTCCGACCCACGCTCAAGGCAGCGGGGATGCTGAGCCGCGACGATCGGGTCGTCGAGAGCAAGAAGTACGGCCTCCGCAAGGCTCGCCGGGCGCCGCAGTACACCAAGCGCTGACCGTGCCTGCCGGCTCTACCTCCCGTCTCTTCGGGACGGACGGAGTCCGAGGCGTGGCCAACCTGGAACTGACGCCGCAACTCGCCCTCGAACTCGGGAGGGCGGCCGGCTCACTCCTGTCCCACGGGCCGGTCGTCGTCGGACGCGACACCCGCCGCTCCGGCGAGATGCTGTCGATGGCAGTCCAGGCCGGCTTCCAATCGGCGGGTATCGACACCATCGACATCGGCGTCATGCCTTCGGGCGGGATCTCCCACCTCACCCACGTCGGGGCGGCCGAGATGGGTGTCGTGGTGAGCGCGTCGCACAATCCGGCGGCCGACAACGGGATCAAGTTCCTCGACCGGCTCGGGACGAAGCTCAGCGACGCAGACGAAGAACGCATCGAGACGCGGGTACGAACCTCCCCGGGAACGGGCGCCGTGCCCTACGGCGGTGGCGTCGGCACCCGACTGCGGGTGCACGACGCGCTGGATCAGTACGTCAACCACCTCGCCCGCGAGGCGTCGTACAGCTTCACCGGCATGAAGGTGACGCTCGACTGCGCCCACGGGGCCGCCTACCAGGCCGCCCCCGCCCTCTTCACGGCGCTCAAGGCCGACGTCTCGGTCATCTGCGCCGAGCCCACCGGTCTCAACATCAACGAGAACTGCGGAGCGACGCATCCCGAAGTGGTGGCGGCGGCATCCCGGGGGGGTGTCGGACTCGCCTTCGACGGGGACGCGGACCGCCTCATCGCCAGCGATGAGCGGGGAAGGATCGTCGACGGCGATCGGATCATCGCCATCCTCGCCCGCCACTGGCACAAGGGTGGGAAGCTCAAGAACGGTCTCGTCGTCACGACGGTGATGTCCAATCTCGGCTTGCTGCGGGCGATGGAAGAGGCCGGGATCGAGGTCGTCACGACCCAGGTGGGCGACCGGTACGTGCTCGAGGCCATGCACGAGCGGAAAGCCATCCTTGGCGGGGAGCAGTCCGGCCACGTGATCTGTCTCGACCGGGGACGCACCGGCGACGGCCTCCTCACTGCCGTCCGTCTCCTCGAGGTGATGGCCGGCACCGGCCGCAGCCTTGCCGACCTCAGCGGGGAGGCGATGACGTCGTACCCGCAGCGACTGGTGAACGTCGAGGTAAGCCGGCGCGACGGGCTCGAAGGGGCAGGCGCGGTGTGGGAGGCGGTACGGGAGGTGGAGACCGAACTCGGTGCGGACGGTCGGGTGCTGGTCCGCGCGTCCGGGACCGAACCGCTCATACGGGTCATGGTGGAGGCTGCGCGGGCTTCCGACGCCCAGCGCTACGCTGATGCCCTCGCCGAGACCGTGCGCACGACGCTCGGCTGAGCAGAGACACGACCGTCAGGAGGCTCACCGGAAACCATCCCATCCAGCCGGGACAACACACGAGAGCGCCAGGCCTCCTACGGGAGGTGACGAGGTGGAAGGTCATCGAAACATTCGGCGGATGCCTTCCCGGCCGTCCACGGTCGTGACGCAGGCGGAGAAAACCCGGGAGCGATCCCGGAACAGAGCCGCCCGCGAAGTGGAGACGGATTGACACCGCGATCCACCTCGGATCCGTCACCGGGTGTCGCGCCGTCGTCCCGGGCTGTCATCCACTTCACTGCGTGGTGACGCGCGCGCACCGCAAGGAGGGATTCCCATGTGTGGAATCGTCGGATACGTCGGGCCGAAGGCTCCGCTCGACATTCTCATGCCCGGCCTCACCCGACTCGAATATCGGGGATATGACTCGGCCGGCGTGGCACTCAACAATGGAACCGATATCGACATCGTCAAGCGGGCGGGACGCATCAGCGAGCTCGACGACGCCTTGCACGCGTCTGACCACACCGACGCCATTTCCGGCATCGGCCACACCCGCTGGGCGACCCACGGTGCTCCCACGACGCACAACGCCCATCCCCACACCGGCTGCGACGGGACGGTGGTGCTGGTGCACAACGGGATCGTGGAGAACTGGGCGACGCTGAAGGCCGACCTCGTGGCGCGCGGCCACACGTTCTCCTCCGATACGGACACCGAGGTCGTCGTGCACCTGCTCGAGGAACGGGCAGCGATGGGCCTGGGCGAAGCCGTTCGCGAGGTGATGTCGATCGCCGACGGAGCGCTGGCATTGGCCGTGATGCGCCCCGACGACCCCGAATTGATCGTCGGGGCGCGGCGCGGGTCACCGCTCGTGGTGGGCCTCGGCGATGGCGAGAACTTCCTGGCGTCCGACATCCCGGCCTTCCTCGAGCACACGAGGACGATGTTGGTGTTGGACGACGACAACGTGGTCGAGATGCGGCCGGACAAGGTGACGGTCACCCACGTGGACGGAACGGTGCTCACGCCGAAGGAACGCGAGGTCGACTGGGATCTCGAAGCGGCTGAGCGTGGCGGCTTCCAGACCTTCATGCTCAAGGAGATCCACGAGCAGGCCACCGCCATCGCTGACACGTTGCGCGGGCGCATCGAGCAGCCCGATCGGATCACACTGCGGGAGTTGCAGCTCGAGGATCGGATCCTCCGCATGGTCGACAAGGTGTTCGTGATCGCCTGCGGGACGTCGTATCACGCGGCGATGATGGCCAAGTACGCCATCGAACGATGGACCCGACTGCCCGTGGAGATCGACATCGCGTCGGAGTTCCGGTACCGCGATCCGGTGCTCGACGACCGCAGCCTCGTGATCGGCATCTCGCAATCGGGCGAGACGATCGACACGCTGGCCGCGGTGCGCTACGCCCGCGCCCAGGGCGCGACGCTCATCGGGGTGTCGAATGTCGTGGACTCGGCCCTCGCCAGGGAGGCGGACGCCGTGTTGTACACGCGGGCCGGTCCCGAGATCGGCGTGGCGGCCACCAAGACATTCACGACCCAGCTCGTGGCCATGCAACTGCTCGGTCTGTACCTGGCGCAGGTGCGAGGTTCGATGGACTCGGGCCGGATCGGGACCATGATCGCCGAGCTGGTGGCGTTGCCCGCCAAGATCCAGCGGGCGGTGCAGCTCGAGGAGCGGGTCGTCGAGCTGGCGGCGAAGTGTTCCGAGGTGAGGGACTTCTTCTTTCTCGGCCGGTCGGGGGACTTCCCGGTGGCGATGGAGGGCGCGCTCAAGCTGAAGGAGATCGCGTACGTGCGGGCCGAGGGGTACGCCGCCGGCGAGATGAAACACGGTCCCATCGCCCTCATCGAACCGGGGGTGGTCGTGGTGGGGGTGGCCACCGACTCCCACGTCCGCGCCAAGACCCTCTCGAACATGCAGGAGATGAAGGCCCGCGGCGGGACGATCGTGATGATCGTCGAGGAAGGCGACGAAGACGAGGTGGCGGAGCTGGCAGATCACGTGATCGCGGTCCCGCGCAGCGCCGACCTGATCTGTACCGTGACCGCGGTGGTACCGCTCCAGCTCCTCGCATATCACGTCGCCAGCGCCAAGGGCTTCGACGTCGACAAGCCGCGCAATCTGGCGAAGACCGTGACGGTGGAATAGCGATGAAGATCGTCGGCCTCGGGGTGGATCTCGCCGACATCGCCCGGGTCGAGCGGGTGCTGACGAACTATCCGCGCTTCATCGACAGGTGCTTCACGGCCCACGAGAAGGAGTACGCGCTCCGGTTCGCCAACCCGGCGCGGCGACTGGCGGCGCGCTTTGCAGGAAAAGAAGCGGTGATGAAGTCGATGGGTACCGGCTGGCGCCGCATCGGCTGGACGGAGATCGAGATCACCGGCGGGGGAAAGCCCACCGTGCGCATGACCGGCCGAGCCGCGGCTCGGGCCGAGATGCTCGGCATCACCGAGATCCACGTCACGATCACCCACACCGACGACACGGCCATGGTGATGGCCGTGTCGGTGGGGGAGCACGATTGACTCGATCCCGTCGAACCGTGGGCTCCCAGCTACCGAATCGGTAGCTGGGAACCCAGGGTTCAGGAGATCGGATGGGGTGGCGGCCGGGCCGCCACCCCATCTCCGCGGGAGCCTCCATGCCGCCCGCGAACCGGCTGCGACGCGCGGGCGAGGGGCACGTGCGTCGAGTGACATCGAGGGGATCGAGCCGGTTCATCCCATCCTGTCGGCAGCGGGCCGCGGCGGATAAGCAGGTCGTAGGATCGGGGCGTGCTTCCGGTCCTGACCTCGTCGGAGGCGGCGCGGGTCGATGCCGCCTCCCCGATTCCCCCTGCCGTGCTGATGCGCCGTGCCGGGGTGGCGGCGGCGCACGTCGCCGTGACCGAGTTCGGAGTCCGCTACGGATCCAGGGTCGTGGTGCTGGCCGGCCCTGGCAACAACGGAGGAGACGGGCACGTGGTGGCCGACGTCCTCGCCCGCCGCGGGGCGGCGGTCTCCATCGTCGACTTCGGCGAACCGCAGTCGGAGGCGGCTACGTTCCACGCCGCTCGGACGAGGGGCATCAGCCGCATCGTCCCGGACGAGCCCGACTTGATCGTCGACGGGGTGTTCGGCGCCGGCTCCCGCCCCGGGCTGGCGCCCGAGGTCGCC
>CAZCRP010000030.1:0-15334 GCA_964501055.1 uncultured Acidimicrobiaceae bacterium | reverse complement strand
CGAGGCCCAGCGCCTCGCCGCCCGGCGGGCGCTCGCCGGCCTGGCGGTGCGGGTCGATCGTGTCCTCCTCGACGGAAAATGGGACTTCGTCGGCGACGGGCGGGCCAGGACGATCGTCCGGGGCGACAGCCGCTCGCTCTCCATCGCCGCCGCCTCGATCGTCGCCAAGGTGACGCGTGACCGGCTGATGCGGGAACAGGCGGACTCGTTCCCGATGTACAGCTTCGACACGAACAAGGGCTACCCCTGTCCGCTCCACAAGGCGGCATTGCAGGCGTACGGACCGTCGTCGATCCATCGGCGGAGTTGGGCCTTCATGGATGGCCTCATCTGGAACGGCCTCCCGCGCCACCGTCGCCCCGAGGCGCAGCTGCAGCTGGCGATCTGATCACTCACCCGTATCCCGTCCACCCGGCCGCTCCCACACCCTGACGCCATATGGTTCCATCACGACGGGCCCGTTCTGCTCCACCGTCCCGAACCACTCCTCGCCCCGCGGGGAGAGACCCGTCGGCGCCGCCTGCTCGGACAGGTTGACGGCGACGACGACCTCGGCTCCGGCGGCCGCCCGGGAATAGGCGATCACCGACCGGTGACCGGAGGCGATCACCTTGGGCCCCGCCGACCGGAATGCGGGGGAGGCAGCCCGCCTCCGCGAAAGTCGCACGACTGCCGCCAGCAGCATGGCAGCGGGGCCGCTGCCGTCCAGCGCCGCGTCGAGGGCGCCCCAGTCGAACACCGGCCGGTGCCCCCAGCGGTTGTCCCCGCGCCGCACCGGGTCCTCCAGATAGGCCTGATCTGCGAGCTGGCCGATCTCGTCGCCCAGATAGACGAGGGGGATGCCGACCGCGGTGAACATCACGGTGTAGAGGGCGATGATGCGCCTCACCGCCAGGTCGATCGCCCGGCCGTCGGCGGACTCGAGGGCGGTCTGCAGGCCGGCGAGGGCCGCCAGCGTTCCCGAGATGCGGGCGTCACCCGTCTCCGGGTTCTCCTGGAAGATCGCACCGGCCGCGAAGGAGCCGGGGAAAGCGCCGGCGTAGAACTCGTTGAGGAACTTTCGATGACCCCGAGGGTCGATCCCGTGGGCGATGGCGTCCTCGTCGGCGAATCCCCACCCGATGTCGTCATGACAGCGCAGGTAGGTGAGCCACTGACAGCCAGGGGGCAACTCGGTGCGGCGGTCCAGCGCATCGGCCAGCAGCGAGACGTCGCGGGTGGCGAGCGCCTCCCACATGAGGGCCATGAGGAGGGGGTTGTAGCCCATCCGGCACTCCTCGGGACGCACGAACCGAGTCACGTCGTCAGGATGGACGACGGCTTCGCTCAGCAACTGCACGCCGGGGGTAGCCACCCGGGTGAAGGAGGCGAGGAGTTCCACGACCACGTGCGCCTGGGGGAGGTTCTCACAACTGGTCCCGAGCTGCTTCCAGATGAAGGGGGTGGCGTCGAGGCGGAGCGCCGCGACGCCGAGATTGGCGAGGAATCCCATCTCGGCGGCAATGGAGACGAGCACCTCAGGATTCCGGTAGTCGAGATCCCACTGATAGTCGTGGAAGGTCGTCCACACCCATGCCTCCGCCCGGGGATGCCAGGTGAAGGCGTCACCCTGGCGGTCGGGGAAGACCGATCGCAGGTGGGGGGAGTACGCATCGGGCTGCGCCCGGTCCGGGAACAGGAAGTAGAAGTCCCGATAACGAGGGTCGCCCGTCGCGGCCGCCCGGGCCCACGCATGGTCGGAGGAGGTGTGGTTGACGACGAGGTCGAGGACGACCCCCACCCCGTTGGCGGCCAGTTCATCGATCGCCTTCCTGAGCTCGGCGATGGTCCCCAGCCGGGGATCGGTGCACCGATAGTCCGAGACGGCGTACCCACCGTCGCTGTCCACCGGCACGCGGTAGGGCGGCATGAGGTGGAGGTGGGTGATCCCCAGCCGCTGCAGGTGCGGCACGGTGTGGGTGAGTCGGTCGAACCTCCCGACCAGCCTGTCGACGTACGCCTGGGCCCAGGTGGTGACCGGATCGTGCAGCCAGGCGGCGGGGGTCGCATCGATGCGCCGCCGATGCCGCTTCCGCCGGGTGGCGGCTGTCTCGGCCATGCCCACGACGAAACGTTGCAGGTGGAGCCCGAAATCCCACCTCCAGCCATAGAGGGCGTGGAAATTACGGAAGATCGAGTCGAACTCCATCTCGAGGCGCTGCCAGAAGGAGTCGCCCTCCGAGGGCTTGGCAAAGGCGGCCAGCACCGGTGGGCGGAGCAGGGACAGCGCACGAGGGAGATCCGCGGGAATCCAGTCGGCCACTCGAGCGAATGTAGCGACGCGGCCGGCTCAGCTGGTCAGTTCGTGCAGGTAGGTGGGCAGCATCGCCCGCCACGTCGGCCAGTCGTGCGACCAACCGGGCCAGTTGTCGACGCGGTTCGGCACCGCCTTGGCGCCCAGCGCGTCGGCCAGCCGCCACGACTCCTGCGGGTTCTCGTGATCGCCCGTCCCCGTGGCGATCAGCACGAACCGCTGTCGGAGGAGATCGAGTTGCGGCCCGTCGAGTCCGGGCAGGTAGTGGAGCGGAGAGCTGAAGTAGAACTCGTCCGTGAACTGCCCACCCAGCCATGGCTCGAGGTCATACGTCCCGCTCATTCCGATGGCCGCGCCGAACACGTCGGGATGGCGGCACAGCGAGGCCACGGCGTTGAACGCGCCGATCGAGGCTCCGGCCGCGATGATCGGCTGCTCCCCGGTGTCGGCGTGGATGGCGGGGACCACCTCCCAGCGGATGGCGTCGTCGAACTGGTTCTGCAGCCACGCCGAGTGACGAGGATCCTGTCCGTCCAGCCAAGCCCGGCCGGCGATCGAGTCCACGGAGTACAGCTTGATCCGCCCGTCGGCCAGGAGCGGAGCCACCGACGCCACCAGACCGAACCGATCGATCTCGCCGGCGTCGCCTCCGGCGGTGGGGAACACGATCGCGGGTCGGCCCACCTCCCCCCACCGATTGAGCGTGAGTCGTTCCCCCAGGCGCTCCGAGTGCCAGGTCTCGCTCAGCATCAGCCGCCGTCCAGTCGGTCGCGTTCAACGGTTCGCCAGAACTGGATGAGGCCCCAGAAGTGCTCGGTGAATCGCTCGACCTCCGAGTCCGGGAACAGGACCGCCACCTTGCGCCGCACGGCCTCCTTGGCCCGGTCCGAGGAGAAGTACTCCCATGCCACTTCGTCGAGGCCCGCCAGATGCCGGTCGCAGAAGTCCTCGAAGCGATCCGTCTCGTAACGGTCCTCGGCGATCGAAGCGTACGCCGTCAGCTTGTCGCGGAACGACATGTCGCTGTCGGCGATCAGGAAGTACGGCGTCCAGTCGACATGGTGACGCATCCGCCGCCGGGTGGCGGCACAGTAGAGAGACCAGCGGAGCTTCGCCTTCACCAGCCACGGAATGTGGAAGTGGAGACTGGTGACCTGGGAGTCGGGGTTGGCGTTGGCGAAGTCGATGGGATGGAACACGCCGTCGCGGCGCAGCGCCTCGCACGAGTTGAAATCCCATCCGAAGAACGAGTTGATCGTCATCGCCATGTCCTCGAGCAGGTCGAGTTCGTCGTCGTCGACGAAACCGAAATCGACCCGATACCGGTCGTGGAGAGGGCGGTCGGGCTCGTAGCGGATGACGTTCACCTGGGGACCGACGGCGAGCACGCGCACGAAGAGGTCGAACGGCTCGATCGCCTCCTGCAGGTGCATGATCTCGGTACCCGACGAGTCGTATGCGGCCTGCAACTCGTCGCCGTTCTCCACCCGGGAGACCCCTCGCCACGCCCCCCCGTCGTAGGGCTTGAGGTAGGCCGGATACCCGAGCTCGTCGCCGATGGCCTTCAGGTCGAACATCTGGGCGTAGCTGCTGAGCGTCATGTGGAGGTCGGGCTGGGGGGTGTACTCCTTGGGCGGCAACAGCATGGTCCGGGGAATCGGCATACCGAGACGGATCATGGCCGCATACGAGGTGTGCTTCTCCATCGACTGCAGCGTGAACGTGTTGTTCAGGACGTAGAGATCGTTCTGCACGATCGCCTTCTTGATCCACTCACGACTGGTGTGATACCAGGGCGTCAGGCGATCCAACAGCACGTCGTAGCGAACCGGTTGCGCCAGGTCGAACGGCTCGATCGTCACGCGTTCGACTTCGAACGTGATCTCCTCCCCGCCCAACCGCACCACCGGGGCGAGAGCGGAGAGGATGTCCTCGTAGAAGATGGGCCAGCAGAGGTCGGCGCCGAGTGACAAGCCGATCCTGCGGACACTCATCCGGCGAGCCTAAACCACGGCCGTGGCGCGCGGGGCCAGCATGGCAGCCGCCACCGCCTCGACCAGGGTGTCGGACCACGCGCCCCAGTCGTGACCCGTCCAGCGCTCCTCGTAGCGGTGGGCGGCAGCTCGCTCGGCCAGCAGACCTGCCATGCGACGGTTCCAATCCACCAGGCTCTCGTACGCTCCGCACGTCTGTCCGACCGCGACACCCGACACCCTGGGATCCGTGAGCGCCTTCCCCACGAAGTCGTGGATGGGCCGGGCCATCTCCTCCGGCAGATTGCGGAGCGCAAACGTCCCTGACTGCAGGACCATCCCCGTGAAGGCGCTCGGGTACGTGTGAACCGCATGCCAGGCCGCAACTGCCCCCAAGCTGGCGCCGCCGATCACGATCGGCGTGTCCACTCCCAGCCGGGCGCGCAGATGCGGAAGCACCTCGCCCACGATGTGGTCGGCGTGGCGGGGGTCCGCCGAGTACTCGACGTTCCGACGGCGCGGCTCGAGCAGGGCGATCCGCAAGGGCGGAAGGCGCCCGCCGGCGACCGCCGCCCCCAGCACCGACTCGAGCGAGCCATGGTGGCGATAGTCCGAGCCGTCATGGAGGAGGAGCAGCGGGAGGCGACGTCGGTCGGGCGTTCCGGCGGGGGAGAGGAGGTGGTGGTGTCTGCGTGCCCCGAAGGCGGCACTCTGCACCCGGAACTCCGAGAGGCGCCACGGGAGCGGGTCCACCGCAGGGGCCGCCCGGGGGTACCCAGAGCCGAACAGGACGGAGTTCTCCCCGAACGGGTTCGTGGCGACGACCGAGTTGGCGGGATCCAGCGTGGTCTCGTAGCGATCACCCCGTCGGATCTCGAAGCGGTATTCGATGCGAGAGGCGGTCGGAACGTGCAGATCGACGAACCAGCCGGACGGGGAGGGCTGCATCGTGAGGTGAGCGGGAAAGCGGGGCATGAAGGTCTTCACCGCCACGCCGTCGGCGCGTCCCTGCCAGCGCAGGCGATGGACTTCGATCTCCACCGGGTGATCCTACGATCTGCCGGCGCGCCGCCCGCCTCTCTCCCTTCGTGCGAGTCCGGCGCGCGTCACAGACTGGCGAGCTGGGTGTTCGACAGTTCGGGCGAGCTATCCCGCAGATCGGCTTTGCGCTCGAGCGCGTCGATCACTGGCTGCGTGAAGTCGGTGTCGTACAAACGCTGGCACGACCCGAGGCCGCCAGGGCTGAAGACGTTGACCTCCATCAGCTTCGAGCCGACCATGTCGAGCCCGACGAAGAACATCCCATCGGTCAGCAGCTTGGGGCGGACGAGCTCGACCAGCTTCGCCATCTCCTCCGTGTACCGCACCGCATGCGCCTTGCCGCCCGCGTGCATGTTTGAGCGCATGTCCGCGGTGGGGTTCTTGCGGCGGAACACAGCCACCTTCCCTTCGTGCTCGAGCGGCTGGCCGTTCATGACGAAGAGCCGCACGTCCCCCTTCTCGGCCTCCTCGAGGTACTCCTGCACGACGATGTACCCATCGCGTGACAGCGCCTCGATCATCTGGTTGAGGTTGGGTGACTCGTCGGCGGACACCAGGAACACACCCGCGCCGCCCGAGCCTTGCAGCGGCTTGAGCACTGCGGTCCCGTCGAGTTCGTCGACGAAGTCCTTGATGGCGTCCTCGTCGCGGGTCACGAGCGTCCGGGGACGGATCTGCTCGGGGAAGTGCTGGAAGTAGGTCTTGTTGACTGCGCTGGCCAGACTTGATGGATCGTTCACGACCAACACGCCGCGAGCCACTGCCAACTGCGCGAACAGGATGCCAGACGCGACGGCCCACGGTCGGTCGACTGCGTCTTCCGCCGGGTCGTTGCGAAGCATCAGCACGTCGAGATCGTCGAGCTCGATCCGCTCGACCACTCCTTCGTCGCCCTGCACCTTGTCGAGGTAGGCCTTCTCGGTGCGGTATTTCTTGCCCGGCGCGGACCGGGCGAGGGCCTTGACGCTTCCTCCCGGCTCGTGACTGAAGCCGGCGACATCGATGAGCCACACGTCGTGGCCCCGCCGGCTGGCGCTGAGGGCGAGCCTGATCGTGGTGTAGCCCGGATCCTCGTCCGCCACCTTGTTCACGACGAATCCGATCTTCATTGCTCCACTCCGATCAATTCTTGCATGCCGACGGCACTGGCGAACTCGGCCATCCGTTCGCGTGCATTCCAGTCGCCCAGAAAGTGGGGGAGCACGGCCGGCGCCGAAAGCACCCCCCGCTCCCTGAGTTCCTGCACGAGCGGAAGATCGGTGAGCGCCATCTTTCCCATCCACAGCCCGTCGAGCTCGCCGCCCGAGTCCAGGTGCTCGACCATCGCCCGTAACGCTCGCAGGTAGCCGGCGTCCTTCGTGAGCCCTCCCGAGCGAAAGGCCCGCATCGTGATCCCGAATCCGCCCGACGGCGAGAAGCCATGCCCGTCGACGAGCTCACGATGGACGTCGCGGAACGCCGCCCGCTGAATCAGCCCGTGGACCGCGATGACCCGGGCGGCGAGCTGACGGATCCTGGCGGCGGTGAGCCCGTCCACTGCGATCTCCGCAGTGAGGGCCAGACCTTCCTGGGTCTCCTCGTATCCGGCGAGTCCCGCAGCGAGCAAGGTGAGGGCCTGTTGCGACCCGTTGATGTAGGTGAGGACGTGTGTGTCGATCTCGTGGGCCAGCAGTGCCGCGATTCGCGACGAGGAGACCTGCACCCCCTCTGCGATCAGCACGACACCGTTGGACACCATCACGCCGGCGATGTCATCTCGGATCAACACCCGGAAGTCGAACTGTCCGACCGCGGGTCGGTAGCGCTCGAACGCCTCGGTCATCCTCATCGCCACGTGCTCGGCGCTCAGGCATTGGTCCTGCGGGGTAGGGACTGCGGGGACGAGTTCGAGGATGCGCTCGGCCACTCCGACCAGACGCGGGCTGACCGCCCCGAAGAGCTCGATGCTGAGCGGAAGGAACTCCTCGGTGTCACGTGCGTCGAGCATCTCAGCCTGCAACCGCAGCTCGGCGCTCTTGCGCTCGAACAGATGGGTGAGCGTCGGATCGGAGGCGGTCGACAGGTCGAGGTCGTTCAGCTGGCCTCTCACTCGGTCCGCCAGGTCGCCCACATCGCGGTATTCGAACTCCGGCGCACCGCCCGGATCGGCCAGGTACCGCCGGCGAGCCTGGGACACATTGGTCGGGGTCACGTCGACCAGGAAGCGAAAGCTCTGACCGATGGTGGCGAGTGCCCGGTCGAGCCGGCGGTCCTGGTCGGAGATGGCGGTCCTCATCCCGGCTCTCCCAGCTCGCGCGACAGTCCAGGGATCGTGCCTGCCAGCGCCCCGACCAACATGCCGAGACGTTCCTGGTCGACTTCGTCGGTCCACTCGTCCATGAACGTCTTCTTGATCTCCAGCGCCAGCGCGCAACCGATGCCGCGATAGCGCTCGTTCACCCAGCGGGCAAAGAAGCCCCCCTCGAAGCGAACATTCTCGCCGAACGTGGTCGTGGCAGGCATGCCGGCCAACAGCTCCTTCGTGAAGCGGTCGATCACCGGTCGCCACCGCGGCGTCTCGACGCTGGCGGTCCCCAGGTTCAGATCGGGGTTCTCGGCGGCGGGCGCGGGCGGGTGCTCCGGCCCGTTGCGGCGGTGGTTGTACGAGTGCAGGTCGAGCACGACGAAGGGGCCGACGTGAGCCAGGCCGTCGAGCAGCTCCGTCATCGACCGGTAGAACTCGTCGTGGATGGCGAGTGATCTCGCCATCAGGTCCGGCGGTGGGGGCTGCTTCCACACCGCCAATCCCCACGACTGCTCGGGATCCACATACACCGCGCCCTCTCGGCTGCGATTCAGATCCACTTCGAACCGTGAGCGGTTCACCGTCAGGCGCGTCGAGAACGGAGCCGTGAGCGAATCCGTGTGCGGGTCCTCCTCACGGCGGCGGTCGGCGGCCGACAGTGCGACCAGCGCGGCGACCTCCGGCCGGAGTTCGTGACCGGCGTGGATGGCAGTGGCCACGACCGAACCCCCGCCCTCCACGAGTTCCCACGGAGGGCTCACACTGCTTGTTCCATTCCTCAAGGCAGCGGTCCTCCGTCAGAACAGGGGTTGAGCACTGTCCGACTACCCCACCCGGCGCCCGCCTAAACATGAGTCGGGCCTTGGACGACCCGCTGCGACCGGTTCCCAGGCCCGGGAGCCGCGTGGCGGCTCGCTACCGTGACGGGATGGCGACACTGTTCACGAGGATCATCGAAGGGGAACTTCCCGGCACGTTCGTGTGGAAGGACGAGTGGTGCGTCGCCTTCCTCAGCATCCAGCCGCTGCGACCCGGACACACGCTGGTCGTACCCCGCCAAGAGGTCGACCATTGGTTGGACTGTCCGGCCGAGCTACGGGAACACTTGCTGGACGTGAGCACCGCCATCGGTGCCGGCATCCAATCCGTCTGGGAACCGGAGAAGGTGGGACTGATGATCGCGGGTCTCGAGGTGCCGCACCTGCACATCCACCTGGTTCCGATCTGGGACGTCCACGACCTCGACTTCGCCCGGGCGAGGGCGGCGAGCCGGGAAGAGTTGGAGGAGTCCGCCGATCGCCTCCGGTCGGCGCTGACCGCGGCCGGGCACACTCCTGCCCGATGACCCGCGTCATCGTCGCCGTCGGCAACCCCCACCGGGGCGGCAGGACGACCCGCGCCGCCGCGGTGGTGGCCGAGCGGGTGGCGAGCGTGTCCCGACGAAGGGTCTGTACGTGATCGACTCGGAGATCGATCACCTGGCGGCGACCGTCGACGTGTGGTGGGCGCTGGCCGAACCACCGTTGACCAAGCTGCTCGGGTGAGCCCGATACGCTCCTCGGGATGAAGATCCTCGTGACAGGTGGTGCCGGTTTCATCGGAAGCCACACCGTGGTGGAGCTGATCCTCGACGGCCACCAGCCAGTGATCTATGACAGCTTCGTCAACGCCAAGCGCTCCGTGATCGAGCGTATCGGGGCCATCACCGGATACGGCGTGGCTGTGATCGAAGGCGATGTGCGCGACGCGGCGGCGCTGGATGCGGCGATGCACGGCGCGGGGTTCGACGGCGTCATCCACTTCGCCGGCTTGAAAGCTGTGGGCGAATCGGTCACGCGGCCGCTCGACTACTTCGATGTCAACGTCGGTGGCTCGGTGGCGGTGCTACGGGCGATGACACGCCACGGGCTGGACAGCTTCCTGTTCAGCTCATCGGCGACGGTCTACGGTGATCCCGAGGTGCTGCCAATCCCGGAGGACGCCCCCCGCCATCCGCCGACCAATCCGTACGGTCGCTCCAAGCTCATGGTGGAACAGGTGCTGGAAGACGTAGCCGCGTCCGATCCCGCCCGACCCATCGGCGTGCTCCGCTACTTCAACCCGGCCGGCGCCCACGAGAGCGGGCTGATCGGCGAGGATCCGAACGACATCCCCAACAATCTCATGCCGTACATCGCCCAGGTCGCCACCGAGCGACTGCCGCTCCTGCAGGTGTTCGGAAACGACTACGACACTCCCGATGGGACGGGGATACGTGACTTCATCCATGTGGTCGATCTCGCCCGCGGGCACCTGGCGGCGATACGGCATCTGATCGCCCACGGAGGTCACCACGTCTGGAACCTCGGGACCGGAGCGGGGACCTCGGTCCTCGAGATGGTCAGGACCTTCGAACGAGTCAGCGGCGTGACGATTCCCTACGAGTTCGTCGGTCGCCGGCCGGGCGATGTGGCCGCCACCTATGCCGACCCGACCAAGGCGAAGGAGGAGTTGGGGTGGTCGGCGGCGTTCGGTGTGGACCGGATGTGCGAGGACGCCTGGCGCTGGCAGCAGCGGGCAGACGAAATCACTCGGCCGTGATCTCCTCCCGGCGCCATGCGGCGAGTGTCTCGGCGATGAATCTCTCGGCCCTGACGATCATCTCCTCGCTGTCCCCGGGGAAGCGGGGGATCGGATCACCGAACCGCACCCGGACCCTGGTACCGAACGGCACCGGCTTCATGTTGTGTCGAAGGAGCTTCCAGGCACCGTCGATCGCCATCGGCACCACCGGCAGCCGGTCGGCCTGACGGAGGAGCGCCTCGGACCCGGCCGTCTTGAACGGTCCCAAGGTGCCGTCACGTGAGCGCGTGCCTTCGGGAAAAATGACGACCGAGACGTTGCGCTCCTGGGCGGTGCGGGCCATGTCCCGGATCGCCCGCAGGGCCTGGCGCCGGTCCTTGCGATCGATGAGTGCGTTGCCGCCGCGGCGGAGATTGAGCGAGATCGACGGGATACCCCTCCCCAGTTCCTGCTTGGCCACGTACTTGGGGAAGTTGGTGAAGAGGGTCCCGCCCAGGATCGCGATGTCGAACAGGCTCTGGTGGTTGGCGATCACCACATATCCCGTACGCGGCTCGATCGACGGTGGCCGCTCCACCTCCACTCTGGTCCCGCAGATGGCGAACAGGGCGGTCAGTGTCCGCTGCAGTCCCGCCATCACGTACTCGAAGCTGCGCAGCGAGAAGACCCTGGCGAGCCGCCCCGCCACGTCGAACACGACCAGCGTCAGGCCGAACGCGAGGAGAAAAGGGACCGTCGGGATCCATTCCAGCAATCGGCGCACGGCGGCAGCCTACGCGATCCATTCGTCGGCGAGCAGCGCCCACCGCTCGTGATCCCGCCACACGCCGCCGATGCGGAGGAAGCCGGGCGCGAACCCTTCGAGGCGGAAACCGAGAGCACGGATCAGCTCGATGGAACGGAGGTTGCCGGGCTGCACGTTCGCCTCCAGGCGGTGCAGGCGGAGCGTCCCGAAGGCGTGTGTGACGACTGCCCCCACCGCCTCCTGCATGGCTGTCGGCCCTCCTCCCGCCGCCAGCCGGTAGTAGCCCAGCGAGGCCGATTGGGAGTTGCCGCGGAGGATGTTGTTGAGGTTGACCACCCCAATGAGATGGCCGCTCAGCACGAGAAACCCGTCGTGGGCGTGATCCGCCACCCGCCTGACATAGGCCGCGAACGCCTCCTCACCGGCGGGCGGTTCGACGAGTCCGGCGTGGAACGGTCTGCTCGCCTCCACCAATGCCAGGAACTCCGGCCCGTCGCTCAGCCGCGGGCGCCGCAGCGTGACCGCTCCCGCTCTGATGGCCGACACACGGCGGTCAGCCATGACGTGGCACACGGTCGAAGGAGTCGACGATGGCGTCGACGAGGATCCGCTTGTGCCGCCACAACAGCGTCCCGTGTCCCGCGCCGCGGACGACCCGCAGTTCTGCGCCCCAGTGTGCCGCCAGCTCGCGGCTGAACGAGGGATGGACGAAGCCGTCGCGCCCGGCGCTCACCACGACCGCCGCCGGATGGTGCGAGAGCGGGGGAAGGTGCAACACCGAGGCGCCGCCGAGAACAGCCTGCAGGCGCGCTCCCGCCTCGGCACGATCCCCGAGCGCGTTCCACACGATCGCCCTGCGCAGGGCGCCCTCGAGATAGACCGGGCCCGGGCCGTGGGAGGCCGCCAGAGGAGCGGTGGCCACGGGACGCGGCATCGTCGCCGAGACGTAGGCGGCGAGGTTGCCGCCCATGCTGTAGCCGGACACACCCGCTGCCCCCATCCTCGAGGCCAGTCCGACCAGCGCGCGGCCTTCGGCCACCGCGCCATATGCCATGACTGCGAAATCTCCGACGGTGCGCAGCGCCGGATGAGCGTCGGGTGTCACCCGGCGGGCGCCGTAGAAGGGGATGTCGGCGATGAACGAGCCGACGCCGCGTTCGGCCAGTAACACCGCCAGCTTGCGTCGCACCACGAACACCTCGTCGTTCCAGGCGGGTAGCAACACGGTGGTGCGGCGCGTGCCCCGGGCCGGCTCGACCCACTCCACCGACACCACCCTGGCCGGTTCCGGCAGGACCTCGGCCACGGGGCTGGGGAAGACGGCCCGTCGCAGGCGGAACCCGGGATGTTCCTCCTTGCGGCCCCACCCCACGTCGATGGCGGGGACGGGGTCCGCCGCGGTCAGCACCCGGTCGAGCAGAGCCAGCTCCGCCTCGTCTCCCCAGCCGGACGGAAAGACACGGGAGCGGCGATCCAGTCGGAAGCCGACCGGTGCCAGGAAGTCGATCGGGTGGATCACCGCCGACTCACCCCAGATCGGTCATCAGGAGGTCGTCGTAGGTCTCACGCCGAACGACCAGCGTCGCCGTCCCGTCCTCGACGAACACGACCGCGGGACGCAGAACCTTGTTGTAGTTGCTCCCCATCGAGTGCCCGTACGCGCCGGTGACGGGGGTCGCCACGATGTCGCCCACCGTCAGGTCGGACGGCAGCCGCCCGTCCCGAACCAGGAGGTCGCCCGACTCGCAGTGCTTGCCGACCAAACGGATCTCCTGCGGGCGGTCGGCGTCTGCGGCCCGCGGCAGAAATGTCTCGTACCCGCTGCCGTAGAGGACGGGCCGCGGGTTGTCGCTCATGCCACCGTCGACCGCGACGTAGGTCCGAACTCCGGGGATCTCCTTGACCGTCCCCACCGTGTAGAGCGTCACCGCCGCCCCGGCGACGATCGCTCTGCCCGGCTCCGCGAACAGCGTGGAGCGCACACCGAGCGACCGCGCCTTGTCCTGCAATGCGTCCGCCCACTCGGTGATCGTGGGCGCGGTCTCGCCCTCGACGTAGGCCACGCCGAGGCCGCCGCCGATCGACAGCTCCGCCAGCCCCAGCGGCTCCGAGAACGACGCAATCACCTCCAGGGCGGCGGCGAATGAGTCCGCCCGGAACACCTGCGACCCGATGTGGGCGTGGATCCCCACCAGCTCGAGGTACCGGGACTCACGGGCCCGGGCCACCGCCGCAGCGGCGGCACCGGTGGAGACGGTGAACCCGAACTTGGAGTCGACCTGTCCGGTGGAAATGAACTCGTGGGTGTGCGCCTCGACTCCGGGGGTGATCCTGACGAGCGCCCGGGGCGGGGAGTGGCCGCGGGCGACGAGCGCCTCGATCCGATCCAACTCGTCGAAGTTGTCGACGACGATTCGTCCCACACCGGCCGCCAGCGCCTGTTCGAGTTCCCACGGAGCCTTGTTGTTGCCGTGGAACACGAGCCGGTCCGCCGGCACCCCGGCGCTGAGCGCCACGTGCAACTCGCCTCCCGTCGCCACGTCGATCCGCATGCCCTCGGAGTGGACGAGCCTGGCCACCGCTCGGCAGAGAAACGCCTTCGACGCGTAGACCGCCCCGTCACCGAAGGCCCGCACCGCCTCGCGGGCACGGGCCCGCACATGGGCGGTGTCGTACACGAACAGCGGGGTCCCGAACTCGGCGGCGAGTTCGACCAGCGAAAGACCCCCGATCGAGGTGTCCCCCGACGGGTCGACGGCGGCCGTGTCGGGGAGGAGGTAGCGCGGGAGCGCCGTCACTGGGACTTGGTCGGCTCGCGCCGGCGCCACAGGTACCACCAGCCGAGTCCGTGCCCGGCGATGCCGAGCAGCAGCATCGACGCCATGACCCACTCGCCGAGGAAGGCGGCGGCCAGCGCGGCCACCGCGGCGGTGATCACGAGAGCGGTCCGGACGCCGTTGAGGGGACCAAACATGGCGCGAAGTCTACGGGTTGGCGCCACACATCCCGCAGCGACGGCTTCCCCGACTGGCCGGCTACCTACGATCGCCACAGCGACCGGAGGGCAGATGACGGGTTTTGACCTGAGGGGCAAGGTGGCGGTGGTCACGGGCGGCAATTCGGGGATCGGCCTGGGCATGGCCGAAGCACTCGCCGCGGCGGGCGCGGACGTGTGCATCTGGGGCACGAACGCCGAGAAGAACGCCGCCGCCGTGGAGCGCCTCCGCTCCCTCAACCACTCCGCCAGCGTGCTCCGCTGCGACGTCGGCGACGAAGCGGAGGTGGAGTCGTCGATGGAGGCGGTGGCGGACCAGTACGGGCACATTACGGCCGTGTTCGCCAACGCCGGCATCCCGGCAGGAGTGGACCGGTTCGCCGAGACCGAGTTCGCGGACTGGCGCGCCACGATGCGCGTCAATCTCGACGGCGTGTTCCTCACCTTCCGGGCGGCAGTGAGGCGGATGCTCGCCCAGGGGGAGGGGGGCTCGCTGGTCGCCACTGCCAGCCTCAGCGCCCGTCTGGGAATGCCCCGCGGACAGGCGTACTCGGCCAGCAAGGCCGGCGTCATCGCGCTCGTGCAGAGCATCGCGGTCGAGTGCGGCAAGCACGGCATCCGAGCGAATGCCCTCATGCCTGGCTGGATCGAGACTGCGATGACCGACCGGATGCTGGGGAGCGAACGGTTCGACGCCCGCAACCTTCCTCGGATGCCGCTGGGACGCTACGGAGTGGCCGAGGACTTCGGTGGCATCGCCGTCTATCTCGCCAGCGATGCCAGTCGCTACCACACCGGCGACGTGATCCGCATCGACGGCGGCTACGGGTTGACCTGAACCGCAGACGCCTCATCCCGCGTAGCGGGTGAGCAGCTGGAACATCGCCTCCGCCCCGAAATCCAGCGCGGCCACGGGCAAGCGCTCGTCGGCGGCATGGACGGTGCGCTGGAAGTCGAACCCGTCAGGCAGGGTCATGGGCGTGTAGCCATAGGGCTGGATGCCGAGCCGGGCGAACCACCGGCCATCGGTGACGGCGGGCAGCAGGAAGGGGATCGGCACGGCAGAGGGATCCTGGGCCACGAGGATGTCGGCCAACAACTCGAACAGACCGAGGTCCGGCTCGCCGGGCGACGTGGCGCCGTCGGTCGCCGTGGTGATGCTGCAGTCCTCGCCCACGACCCGCCGCACCTCCGCTTCGAAGTCGGCTACCTCGATACCGGGAAGCATCCGGCCGTCGAGTCCGACCGTGACCTTGGCCGGGATCACGTTGTGCTTGTCTCCTCCCTGGATGATCGTCGCGCTCACCGTGTTGCGGAACATCGGTTCCAGCATCCCCAACCTGCCGGACAGCGACCGCAGGGTCGCCCCGGCGGTTCGCTCGTCGAGCAGGCGGCGCAGTGCCCAGCGGGCGGACCCGCGGCTGTGAGCGATCAGGCCTTC
>CAZCRP010000029.1:0-15342 GCA_964501055.1 uncultured Acidimicrobiaceae bacterium | reverse complement strand
AGCCGGCCGGCGGCGGCGCCGGCGGTGGGTGGCGTGTCTGCTCGCGTGGTCGTTGCTGCTGGCGGCCTGCGGGCTGAACACCAGGGGGCCGTGGCTCGATCATCACGGCCGCCAGCTCCAGGGCAGCGAGGTCATCGAGTACGACGGCTTCGCCGCCTGCGACCAGCAGCGGGTGGTGTTCCTGTTCTTCTTCGGCGACACCTACGCCAAAGACGAAGGCAACCGGCTCGGCCAGCTCACTTCGCCGGTCGACGGATCCCCCCTGACCTTCGAGATCGGCCACCTGCTGCCCGAGTCCGCCTTCGCCACCGGCATCACCCACGCCGGAAGGGAGATCTTCATCGCCGACGATCGGGACGACTACCTCTACATCCGCCTTCCCGGCGGTCAGGTGGAGCGCTGGCCCCGGGCCGAGGTGTCCTGCATCCAGCAGTGAGTCAGCCGCCCTTGCGGTGATCCCACGAGATGACTCTCTCCGGATGCACCGTGACGACGGTGTTCTTGTCCCGGAAGCGGCCGAACATCGCATCCACCGCCTCGGGGCCGACATCCTCTCCCTGCATCTTGCGCGTCACGGCGAGGTAGACGCCCATCACCCGGTCGGGGTCGACGTCGAGCTCCGCCCTGCCTTGGATCATGGCCCCGCGCAGCTCCGAGTATTCGTCACCCTCCTCGGCCAACACGGTGATACGCGGATCGCGTCGCAGGTTCACGATGCGCTGGCTCTTCGTGAACGACCGGAAGGTCACGAGCCCGTCGACGAGGGTGAACCAGAGGGTCGTCAGGTGGGGGAACCCGTCACGCCCGATGGTGGCGACCTGCAGGTCGCGGGCGGTGGTCAGCAACTCGCTGATCTCGCTGTCCGTCATCGAGATGTCGGCGCGCGGCACCGGTTCCTCCTGCGTGCGCGCACACGATCCTACGGCCGCCACAATGGCGTCCGTGTCCCGGATGACGCCGTTGCTGTTGATGGCGATCGCCTGCGCCGTCCCACCGCCGGGCGGGCAGGAGGTGGCACTCTCCACCGGTGAACTCGGGGCGGTCGAGGTGGCTACCGTCATCCTCGACGGGCAGCGACTGGTCGTGGCGGTGGCGTCCACTCCCGGCTCGCGGACGCAAGGACTGCGGGGAATCACCGACCTGGGCGACCTCGACGGGATGCTGTTCACCTGGGGTGGCGACACTGTGACCTCCCGGTTCACCATGGCCGACACGCCGCTCCCACTCGACATCGCCTTCTTCGCCGCGGACGGGGATTATGTCGACGGCTTCCGCATGACCCCATGCCCGGCACCGCCCTGTCCCGCCTATGCCGCCTCGGCCCCATACGCGTACGCCCTGGAGTTCCCGGTGGGATCAGGGAGCAGCGCCGGGCCCGGCTCGGTACTCGAGTTCGAGCACTGACCGGCTTTGGCCCCCAGGGCACACTCCGGATACACTCCCGTCCATCCTGCGGGCGCCATCCGGTGCCCGCCACCCACCTGCTCCGCACGCGATGCGGGGCCGTCCGTTGCGACGGATGTCCAGAGGAGGCACAACCAAGATGCGCAACTACGAGCTGATGACCATTCATCGGCCCGAGCTGGGCGAGGACGAGATCCGCTCCAAGGTGACGGAGTTGGAGACGTTCCTCGGAGCCCACGGGGCCACGGTCACGTCCACCGATCTGTGGGGCAAGCGACGCTTCGCCTACGAGATCGACCACATCCACGAGGGGTACTACTCCGTCGTGACCTTCGATGCCGACACCGAGCTGGTGTCCGACCTCGATCGGGTGCTGTCGCTCGCCGACGACGTGGTCCGTCACAAGATCGTCCGTCCGGGAGCCTGATCGATTTCGTCGCACCCACCGTCCATGGTGGGGATGCGGCCGAGAAAGGAGCACCATGTCCGGCAACACCGTCACCCTCATCGGCAACCTCGTCGAGGACCCCGAGCTGCGCTTCACCCCCTCCGGGGTGCCGATGGCTCGCATCCGCCTCGCCGTCAATCGCCGCTGGCGCGACCAGAGCGGGGAATGGCAGGAGGACACCTCGTTCTTCGGCGGAACCGTCTGGCGCGAGCAGGCCGAGTCGGCGGCCGAGAGCCTCGAGAAGGGAAGCCGGGTCATCGTCGCCGGCCGTCTCGAGCAGCGATCGTGGGAGACCCCCGAGGGCGAGAAGCGCTCGGTGGTCGAGATCGCTATCGACGAGATCGGCCCCAGCCTGCGGTGGGCGACCGCCACGGTCACGAAGACCGCCCGCAGCGGCGGCGACTTCCAGAAGAGTTCGAACTCCCCGCCGCCGGGTCCGGTCGCACGCGACGACTACGGGCCCGACGAGGCCCCGTTCTAGGAGAAACCAATGGCTCGATCACAACAGAACACCAATCGCACCAAGCGGCGCCGTCGCCAGGACGGCCCCAACCGGCGGGTGAAGAAGAAGGTCTGCTACTTCTGCACCGAGCGGGTGGAGTACATCGACTACAAGGATGTCGCCACCCTCCGGCGCTACATGAGCGACCGCGCCAAGATCCGTTCCCGACGCGTCAGTGGCAACTGCCCCCGCCATCAGCGGGAGGTGGCAGTGGCCATCAAGAACGCCAGGGAAGTCGCCCTTCTGCCCTATTTGTCGCAGCGATGAAGCTCATTCTCCTCTCCGAAGTCTCCGCGCTCGGCAAGAAGGGCGACCTTGTCGAGGTCTCCGACGGGTATGCCCGCAACTACCTGCTCCCGAAGCGCAAGGCCATCAAGGCGACCGAGGGCGCCCTGGCCCACGCCGAGTCACTGCGGACCGCCCGTGAGGAGGCCGAGCGCGTCGCCAAGGAGGAGGCAACTCGCGTCGCCAGCCAGCTGGCCGGTGTGCGGGTGGTGATCGCCGCCCAGGCCGGCGACGAAGGCAAGCTGTACGGCTCGGTGAGCGCGCCCGACGTCGTAGAGGGCATCACCAAGTTCACGGGAGTCACATTGGAGCGTCGCCACGTCGAGCTGCGCGCTCCGATCAGGGCGATCGGGCTGCACGAGGTGTGGATCAAGCTCCACCCCGAAGTCGAGTTCCCGATCACCCTCGACGTGATCCCGGCCTGACCCCGCGTACCCAGGGTTCGTCGGTACGTATACGTCACTCCCAGCCCGCGGTTCGCACGAATTCGCCGCCCGCAGGCGGCGAATTCGCGTTGTGACGCTCCGCGAAAAGCGGCCTGCTGGCGAGTTTTCGCGCTGGGACATGCCTCGGTAGGTTGGCCGTTCTGTCACACCCCTCCGCTATCAGTGAGGGCGTGAGCCCCGAGTCGAGGAAGAGATGACCACGGTTTCGGATCGTCGCAGCGAACAGATCACCTCGGGGCGGGTTCCACCTCATTCGATCGAGTCGGAGGAGTCGGTGCTCGGGTCGATCCTGCTCTCGTCGGAGTCGGCCAACGAGGTGATGGACAAGCTCGACGCCGACGACTTCTACCACCCCGCCCACCAGGCGATCTTCCGGGCCATCACCGCCCTCTACAACGCCAACCGCCCCATCGACGCCATCACGGTCACCGAGGAGTTGCGGCGCAACAGCGAACTGGACCGGGTCGGGGGAGTGGCGTACGTCACCCGGCTGCTCGACATCGTCCCGTCGGCCGCCAACATCGAGTACTACGCCGGGATCGTCGAGGAGCACTCGCAACGGCGTCACCTGCTGCGGGCGGGTTCCACCATCCACGATCTGGCCTTTCGCCTCGAAGAAGAGATCTCCCAGGTGCTCGACCGGTCCGAGCAGACCGTCCTCGGCGTGGCCGGCCGCAAAGTGGGCGACGGCATGTCCCAGTTGGGCGGGCTGTTCAATCCGATCCTGGAGGAACTCGAGACCCTGGAGGCGGCGGGCAGCGAGGTGACCGGGCTCTCCACCGGATTCCGTGATCTGGACCGCAAGCTGACCGGCATGCATCCGGCCAACCTGCTGATCGTCGCCGCCCGGCCCGGCATGGGGAAGTCGTCGTTGACCGCCAACATCGCCATGAACGTGTCGATGGCCGGCAAGTCGGTGGCGATGTTCTCGCTGGAGATGTCGAAGGAGGAGGTGGCGCAGCGGATGCTGTGCTCGCTGGCGCGGATCGACTCGATGAAGCTCCGCACCGGCAAGATCGGGGACGCCGCCTGGCCGCGGCTCACCGACGCCGCCGGGCGTCTCTACGACGCCCCGCTGTTCGTCGACGACTCGCCGGTGACGACCGTCACCGACATCCGTGCCAAGTGCCGGCGGCTGAAACGTCAGCACGGCCTCGACCTCATCGTCGTCGACTACATGCAGTTGATGCAGGGCACGGCGCGCGAGAACCGCCAACAGGAGATCGCCGAGATCTCCCGCAACCTCAAGAACCTGGCGCGCGAGCTGGCGGTGCCGTTGATCGCCCTCAGCCAGCTGAACCGCAACCTGGAGTCGCGCGAGGACAAGCGCCCCCGCCTGGGCGACCTGCGCGAGTCGGGTTCGCTGGAACAGGACGCCGACGTCGTCATGTTCATCTACCGCGACGAGTACTACAACGAGCAGTCCGAGAAGCGCGGCATCGCCGAGGTGGCCATCGCCAAGCACCGCGCCGGCGCCACCGGCGTCGTCGAGATGACCTTCATGCCCGAGTTCACCCGCTTCTCCGACCTCGGCCGCGACTGACATCGAGGGGGGTTGCACCAACCCTGGGTTCCCAGCTACCGCCGCGGTACTCCTGAGCCCAGGGTTCGTCGCGAAATCAGCTCTGTGACGGGTGTGGCTCGTCGCCGACCGCCGCTTGTAGCCTGGCGAGCTCGGCCGCGAGCTCCGCCGTCACGGCCTCGTATCCGGGACGGCCGTACACGTTCGTCATCTCCTCGGGATCGGCCGAGAGGTCGTACAGCTCCCACTCCGGAGGGTCCGCCGGTCCGCGGGCTCCGGGCTGGCCGAGCGGATCGTTGTAGAAGTAGATGAGCTTGTGGGTCTCGGTGCGCACCCCATAGTGGGCCCACACGTTGTGAGCGTCGTCGCGGTGCATCCAGTACCGGTAGTACATCGACGACGGCCAATCGGCGGGCTGCTGCCCGTCGAGCAAGGGTGCGAACGAGCGGCCCTGCATCCACCCAGGGACCTCGACACCGGCGAGGTCGAGGAACGTCGGGGCATAGTCGACGTTGGTGACGAAGCCCGACGACACCGAACCGGCCGCCACCCGAGCAGGGAAGCGGACGAGGAGAGGCATACCCAACGACTCCTCGTACATGAACCGCTTGTCGAACCACCCGTGGTCGCCGAGAAAGAAGCCCTGGTCGCTGGTGTAGACGACGATCGTGTCTTCGCTGATCCCGAGGGCGTCGAGTCGGTCCAGCAGACGTCCCACGTTGTCGTCGAGGGAGGCGATGACCCGCAGATACTCCTTGATGTAACGCTGGTAGCGCCAGCGGATCTCGTCGGACTCGCTCAGGCCCGCCGGAACGGGGACCTTGAAATCACGCAATTCGAGATCCAGCATCCGACACATCGCCGCCCGCGCCGCCTCCGAGCGGGTGGCGTGGTCGTCGAAGAGAGTCGTCGGCTCGGGGATGTCGACATCCTCGTACAACAGGGCGTGGGCCGCGTCCGGCTCCCACGTGCGGTGGGGTGCCTTGTGATGCACCATCAGGGCGAACGGTCCGTCGACCGTCCCCAGCCAATCGACGGCCATGTCGGTGATGATGTCGGTGACGTAGCCGGGACGTCGCACCCGCCCCGCCGGCGTGTAGAAGTCGGGATTGTGATACTCGCCCTGGTCGGGCAGCACGGCCCAATCGTCGAATCCGGTCGGATCGTGCCCGGGCCCGTGTCCCAGATGCCACTTGCCGAACACCGCCGTTCGATACCCGGCCCGTTGCAGGATCTTCGGGTAGGTCTCGAGGCTGTTGTCCATCGGCGTGTCGAGGGTCGTGACGCCGTTGACGTGGTTGTAGGTGCCGGTGAGGATCGCCGCCCGGCTCGGGGTGCAGATCGCGTTCGTGCAGAACGCCCGGGTGAAGCGCATCCCCTCGCTGGCCAGCCGGTCGAGGTGCGGGGTGCGGTTGATCACGCTGCCGTAGGCACTGAGGGCGTGCGAGGCGTGGTCGTCGGACATGATGAACACGAGGTTGGGCTTGGTGGTCACCGTCCCAACGTACCTCGGACGCGAACGAGCGGCCCGGGGGCCGCTCGTTCTAGGTCCGCCCGCTGCGGGGAGAGAGAGATCGGAGGAAGGGACTCCGAGGAGGCAGGCGGATTGTCTTGGTCACGTCCTTCGGCACCAGCCGCGGGAACCTTGAGCGGTTTCTCGCCCCCTCGTCTCGCCAGCCGGCCCGAGCCCCCCGGAGCGTCAGCGGTTCAGGTTGTAGCGGGACGTCTGCGCCCCTCGCTGACCCTGGTACTTCGAGCCGAGATCCGGATGGCCGTAGGGGCGCTCGGCGGCGGTGTCCATCTTCTGGAAGACGATCTGTGCCACCTTCATCTGCGGTCGGAGGATGATCGGCAGCGTGGACACGTTGGACAGTTCGAGCACCACCGACCCGGCGAAGCAGGGATCCACATACCCGGCAGTGGCATGGATGAGCAGCCCGAGCCGCCCGAGGCTCGACTTGCCGTTGACCACCCCCACCACATCGTCGGGGAAGACGAAGGTCTCGGCGGTGTGGGCGAGCGCGAACTCGCCGGGGTGCAGTACGAACTGATCGTCGGCCCCGACGTCCACCTTCTCCATCAGGTCCTCCAGCGGCTCGAAGGGGTCGATGTGGGTGGCGCGGGTGTTGCGCATCACCCGGAACTCGCTTCCGAGCCTGACATCGACCGACGCCGGCTGCACCAGATCTGTGTCGTAGGGGTCGATCACCAGGCGCCCTGACTCGATCAGGGCACGAATGCTCACGTCGGCGAGGATCACCTGCCGGATCGTAGGCGGGCATTCGCGGCACGTTCTCCCACCTTCGGGACTTTCGCCCCTTGCCTCCCGTCGATCCCTGTGCGCACGTGGGGAGCACGAAGCGACAGGAGGATGACATGTCCGACGGATACATTCTGTTCGACATACCGGCAGGAGAGGCACCGGCCGGTCGCCAGTTCCTCGAAGACCTCGGTCACCGGGTGATGGTGTGCAACGGACCAGATCCGGGCACCCTCTGTCCGATACTCAGCGGGGAGGGGTGCGAGCTGGCAGAGAACGCCCACGGCATCGTGTTCGAGTTGGATCTCGACCGGCCGCAGCACCGGGCCATCCTCGCCCGGTACAAGGACACGCTGCGCGGGGACATCCCCGTCCGGGTGGTGGTCCGACCGGAGCAGGCGGTGAAGTACGCAGCGCTGCTCTCCGGCGGCCTGCGGGCCCTCAACCATGTCCCCGACGCCAGTGACCTGGACGGGTTGGCAGCGGAGGTGGAGGCGGCCGAGCGGTAGAGGTCGGCGCGGTGGCGCCTGACGCCGTCGGACGTCAGGCGACCCGCATCTCCTCCAACGGCTCGAGCCGCTCGTGGAGTTCGGACAGCGCGGCGTCGAGCAACGCAGTGACTCGCCTGGCCGAGTATCCGGTGATCTCGGACAGCCGCGCCATCGTGGTCGGCCGGCCGTCGGTGAATCCGAACCGGAGGTCGACCAGCCGGCGCTGCTCCTCGGGGAGCGAGTCGAGGCTGGCCCGGATGGCGTCGGTGAGCATCCGGATCTCGGTCTCCGTGTCAGGGTCGATCGCCCGGTCGTCTGCCACGAAATCCGCCAGCGACGCGCCGTCCTCGCCGACGGGCGTCTCCAACGAGACGGTGCCGGCAACCGCCAGCGCCCGATCCACGTCACGGACCGACAGCCCGGTCGCCTCGGCGATCTCCTCGGAGTTCGGGGTGCGCGACAGCGCGACCCGCAACTCGTCGGAGGCGGTGCGCACGGTGGGAAGGATCTCTGCGACGCCGGAAGGCACCCGGATGACGTCACGCTGCCCGCGACCGCGCTGCATCGCCTGGCGGATCCACCAGGTGGCGTAGGTCGAGAACTTGAAGCCCTTGCGCCAGTCGAACTTCTCGACGGCGGTGATGAGCCCGACGTTGCCCTCCTGGATCAGGTCGAGGAGATCGATGTCCGAGCCGGCATAGCGGCGGGCGTTGGAGACCACCAACCGCAGATTGGCCTCGATGAACCGGGTACGGGCACGGTCGCCTTCCTCGACGAGGCGCTCCAGGTCGGCTGTCTCGGTCCGGCCGAGGGATCCGGCCTCGAGCCGGGCGCGCGCGTCCGCTCCGGCCTCCATCGCTTGAGCGAGTCGCACCTCGTCCTCGGCGGTGAGCAGGTCGGTTGCCCCGATCCCTTCCAGATACTGGCTGATGGGATCGAGGACGACTCGGCCCCGCTCATCGGCGCGGCCGGTCCCGATGGGATTCCGATACTCTCGCACACTCCTCCGAACGCCTGTTCCCTGCGAGAGATTCCCGCACCGCTCGCGTCTTCCCGGAAGGCTACTGCCGGGGGCGACGCACTCAAGTCGGGCGAGGGTGGAGGGTGGTGACCGCCGAATTGTGGGGGTCCTTCGATCGTGATGCGGCGGCCGGAGTAATCTCGACTGCAGCTCGAAGGGGAGTATCCCTCAAGGGTGGCGTCGTCAACACGGACTCCGTCCCGGCGCCACCGCCTGCTGGGTCGGCGGGAGAGACCTTCGGTCCTCGACCGGAGGTGTCCGTGGCGACGAGAACCTGTCCTGTTCCGAGCACTGCCAGGAACGCCCAGGCGTTCCCGCGCCTGCGACGCGATTGTGGGATCCGGTGTGATCGCTGACCCGTTGCTGTACGGCGTGTTCGCCGTGATCGTGGTGGGATTGCTGGCCGTCGACTTGCTGGTGGTCCACCGCAACGCCCACGCCGTGACCATCCGAGAGGCTGCCACGTGGACCGCGATCTGGGTGGGCGTGGCAGTGGTGTTCGGATTGGTGTTCCCTCGGTTCCACGACGGCGGAACACAGGGAAGCCCGGTGGCGGAGTACTTCACCGGCTACGTCATCGAGAAGTCGCTGTCGGTAGACAACGTCTTCCTGTTTCTTTTGATCTTCTCGGCGCTCGCGGTTCCGCGTGAGTTGCAGCACCGGGTGCTGTTCTACGGCGTCGTCAGCGCCATCGTGATGCGCACGGTGCTCATCTTCGCCGGCGTGGCCCTCATCGACCGCTTCGAGTGGCTGCTCTACGTGTTCGGAGCCTTCCTGATCTACGCCGGCGTTCGTACCTTCCGGGAGCGCACCAGTCACCCCGACGTCGGACAGTCACCGATCTTCCGGCGCGTCCAACGGATACTCCCCACCACCGCCGACTACCGGGGCGATCGCTTCTTCGTGCGCGAGAACGGCCGCCTGCTCGCCACCCCGATGTTCGTCGTCCTCGTGCTCATCGAGTTCACCGACCTCATCTTCGCCATGGACTCCATCCCGGCGATCTTCGCGATCACCCGTGACCCCTTCATCGTCCTGACCTCCAACATCTTCGCCATCCTCGGCCTGCGCGCCCTGTACTTCCTGCTCGCCGGCGTCGCCGATCGTTTGCGATACCTCAAGACCGGGTTGGCGATCATCCTCACCTACGTGGGGTTGAAGCTGTTCACCGAGAACATCGACGCCATCTACCACCCGACTCCCTTGCAGAGTCTGCTGTTCATCGGGACGGTGCTGACGGTGACGGTCGTGGCGAGTTTCCGCGCCGGGCCGCTGCCCGGTCACATCCCACCCTCCGGCATCGGGCCGTTCGGAAAGCCGGCCACCGAGCCCGAACCCCCGCCCGACCCGACCGAGGCATAGCGCCCGCAAGACCGGGTCGGGTGTCGTTCCTTCATCTCGGTCTCCGGGGATTGCGCCACAGCCACAGCTCACCCGCCACGGCGTGGAGCGAGAACGCGATCCAGAAGGCCGGGCCGAACGCCTGGCGGAAGCCGAGGCCGATGAACTCGGCGGCTCCCACCACCAGGCGGATCGTCCCCACCCCCAATCCGATGGCAAATGCCCGGATCATCCACCTGCGGTGAGCGGACTCGTCCCCGCGCCGGATCGCCCGGAAGGCCAGCGTCAACGCCGCGACGAACCAGGTGCCGAAGACCAGGCTGGCGGCACCCTCGACTGCGCCGCCGTACGGGAAGCTGAGGCCGACCACGACTCCGAACACTCCGGTGATCAGTCCGGCGGTGAGCGCCACCCGCCCGAGGCGGCGGTGGCGGGGCAGGTCACGGGTGCGGAAGCGACGGGAGACCTGCAGCGGGGCGATCAGAAGGTACGCCACCCCCGGCAGGATGTGGGCGTAGGCCCGCACCGGATGCTCGGCGTACCTCCGCTCGAATGTGCCGGCGGCAGGCAACTCACCGCTCAGAATCGCGGGTACGTCCTGGGTGAGGCGGATCGCGGCGAAGACCATCACGACGGCGATCAGCAGCCAGATCGCGCCCCACGCCGTCCGCCGGCCGACACGCTCCATCCTCCGAGATTACGTACGAGGGATCGGTGGGACGAGTGCGACCGGCTTTCGGTGCGGACCGCTCGACGGCCGGAGGTCGCTAGGTTCCCTCCCGTGACTGCGACGCGACCTGTCTCGCCGGCGCTCGATCGTCGGGGTGTCGTCTCCGGCTCGGTCGGAGTCGCGGTGCTGCTGGTGCTCGTCTACATCGGCTCGGAGGGGCTGCGGTGGTTCGATGCCGCGCTCGTCCCCTACCTGTTCGGGACCCTGCTGGCGGTATTCGCGGTGATCTACCGCTACGTGGTGTGGCTGCGCCGGCCCCCCACCGCCCTCCTCAACCAGCGCGGATGGGAGGCGTTCCGCAGCAAGGGCAACGTCGGTCGGAACACCATCGCGCTGGCGGGGATGATCGTGACCAACCTGGCGCTGCAGCGTTTCATCCGCGAGCGGTCCACCACCCGGTGGGTGGCCCACCAGCTGATCTTCTGGGGCTGTGTGCTGGCGGCGCTGATCACCTTTCCGTTGACGTTCGGCTGGTTCCACTTCGAGTCGGTCGACCGGACCGGACGGATCTACCAGATGTACTTCGGCCCCCTCGCCACCATCACCTTCGACTCCCGCAGTGTGGTCGGATTCGTGATATTCCACCTGCTGAACGTCGCCGCCGTGCTGGTGATCGCCGGCGTGGTGATATTCCTCGCCCGCCGCTTCCGGGATCAGGGGGCGATCGCGCTGGAGCGGGCGAGCGACTTCGCTGCCCTCGCCGGCCTCTTCGCGGTGTCCGTCACCGGGCTGATGATGACCGCGTCGTCGTTGTGGATGGGGGGTCGCTTCTACACGTTCCTCAATGTCCTGCACGCGCTGACGGTCATCGTCGGACTGCTGTACATCCCGTTCGGCAAGCTGTTCCACATCCTGCAACGACCGGCCAATCTCGGGGTGGCGTTCTACAAGCGACAGGCGGCAGCCGGGGACCCGGCGACGTGCACCGAGTGCGGAGAGCCGTTCGCCTCCGCGCTGCAGATGACCGATCTCAAGGCCGTGCTGCCCGAGGTTGGCTTCGACTACTCGACCCGAGACGGCGGGAACTACCAGGACGTGTGTCCTCGCTGTCGTCGGCGGCTGGTTGGCTCCGCCCAGGCCATGCGCAGCGACCGACGCGCCCGGGGCGAGGGTTGATCGTGGCGCGCATACCCGTCACCGAGGAATCGCTCATCGCGCGCTACGGCCCCCATCTCAACCGCACGCCTCCGGGAGGGTGGGACGCCGATGTCGACTACGACCGGCTCGTCGATACGCACTGCTGCTTCTGTGGCCAGCAGTGCGGCATCCGTCTGAAAGTGAAGGACGAGGCCGTGGTCGGCTTCGAACCGAGATACGACTTCCCCTTCAACGAGGGGAGGCTGTGCCCCAAGGGCGTGAAGCGGTATCTGCAGGGCTCGCACCCCGATCGGCTCACCGAGCCCCTGGAGCGCGACCCGTCCGCTCCCGGCGGGTTCCGGGCGGTGAGTTGGGATCACGCCCTCGACCGGCTCACCGACGAGATCCGCCGCATCCAATCCGCCCACGGACCCGACTCGTTCGCCGTCCTGTCCGGCGTGTCGCTCACGAACGAGAAGTCGTATCTGATGGGCAAGTTCGCCCGTCTCGGGTTGGGGACGGCCAACCTCGACTACAACGGCCGGTTGTGCATGGTGTCGGCCGGTGCCGCCGGCAAGAAGGCGCTTGGGGTGGATCGCGCCGCCAATCCCTGGTCGGACATCCCGCTGGCAGACGTGGTGTTCGTCGCCGGAGCAAACATCGCCGAATGCCATCCGATCACCACCTCCTACATCTGGAAGGCGCGGGACCGGGGGGCCAAGCTCATCGTGATGGACCCCAGGGTGACGCCGATCGCCCGCAAGGCCGACGTGTTCCTCGGCGTGCGGCCGGGCACCGACCTGGCGGTGCTCGACGCCATGCTCCACGTGATCGGACGCGAGGGTTGGGTGGACGAGCGCTTCGTCCGTGACCACACCAACGGACTCGAGGAGGCGCTCGCCGCGGTAGCCGACTCCACGCCGGAGTGGGCGGAGGGGATCTCGGGCGTCCCGGCGGGACGGATCGAGCAGGCCGCCCAGCTGTGGGCCCGCTCGCCGACCGGGATCCTGCTTCACGCCCGCGGTATCGAGCACTCCACCAAGGGAGTGGACAACGTGCTCGCCTGCATCAACCTCGGCCTGGCGACCGGCAAGTACGGCAAGCCGGGCTGCGGGGTGACCACCATCACCGGGCAGGGCAACGGCCAAGGGGGCCGTGAGCACGGGCACAAGTGCGATCAACTGCCAGGCAACCGTGACATCACCAACCCCGACCATCGAGCCGAGGTGGCGGCGGTGTGGGGCTGTGACGAGAGCGAGATCCCCGGCAAGGGTCTCAGCGCCCAGGAGATCATGGACGCCATCGGTGCCGGCGAGATCAAGGGCTTGCTCTCGATCTGCTTCAACCCGCTCGTCTCGCTCCCCGACGCCTCGTTCACCCGGGAGGCGTTGGATCGCCTGGAGCACTACACGGCCATCGACTTCTTCCTCTCCGAGACCGCCCACCACGCCGATCTGGTCCTGCCTGGCTCCCTGCACGAAGAGGACGAGGGCACGGTGACGACCCTCGAAGGGCGAGTCGTGAAGATCAACGCCGCCATCGCCCCGCCGGGGAACGCCAAGAGGGATTGGGAGATCATCTGCGACATCGCCGCTCGGCTCGGCAAGGGCAGGTACTTCCCGTACACCGACACCGAGCAGATCTTCACCGAACTGGCGAGGGCGTCGGCCGGCGGTGCGGCCGACTACGCCGGGATCACGTGGGAGCGGGTCGTCGCCGAACAGGGGGTGTTCTGGCCGTGTCCCGAGGAGGGTCATCCCGGCACTCCCCGGCTGTTCGAAGGTGGCCGGTTCCATCATCCCGACGGCCGCGCCCGCTTCCACCCCACGCCGTGGCGTCCCCCGGCCGAGGTGGTCGACGACGAGTTCCCGGTGTGGCTCACGACCGGTCGGGTGATCAGCCAGTACCTGTCGGGCACCCAGACCCGCCGCATCGGTCCGCTGGTGGACCAGTACCCCGAGCCGCTGTGCGAGATGCATCCGCAGCTGGCGGCGTCGATCGGCGTCGAGGACGGAGACCTGGTGCGGGTCACCTCGCGCCGCGGATCGATGGTGGCTCCCGCCAAGGTGGTGGAGACGATCCGCCCCGACACGGTGTTCATCCCGTACCACTGGCCGGGGGACAAGTCCGTCAACCTGCTCACCCAGCGGGCGCTCGACCCCGTGTCGAAGATCCCGGAGTACAAGGTGTCGGCGGTGCGGGTCGAGCCGGCGGGTGGTCGGGGAGACGTCCGCGACGACCGTGACCTGACCTTGCACCTGGGGAGGCGGCCGTGACCGTCGTCGCCCCCGACCAGGCGGTGTTCGCCATCGATCACGGCAGGTGCATCGGGTGCCGCGCCTGCGTGCAGGCATGCTCGGAGTGCGGAACCCACCGTGGGGTCTCCCTGATCCAGCTCGACACCGTCGACCGGCTCCACAGCACCCAGACGGTGCCCATGGTGTGCATGCATTGCGAGGATCCGACCTGCGCCCACGTGTGCCCGGCGGACGCCATCAAGCAGAACGAGGACGGGGTGGTCCAATCCTCGCTCAAGCCGCGCTGCATCGGCTGCTCGAACTGTGTCTACGCCTGCCCCTTCGGGATCCCCAAGTACATCGCCGAGTTCGACCAGATGATGAAGTGCGACATGTGCTACGACCGCACGTCGGAGGGGCTCAAGCCGATGTGCGCCTCGGTGTGCCCGTCTGATGCCCTGTGGTACGGCAGCAGGGAGGAGTTCGAGCGGACCCGGTCGGGGACGCTCGTGCGCGATTGGCAGTTCGGGAACCAGTCCGTCCGGACCAAGGTGGCGCTGGTGGTGGAGGAGCCGGGACCGATCGACATCTTCATCGGCCGCCGCAGCCGTCATTGGTTGGACGACCCGTTCGGACTGGGGGAGATGTCCGGTGGCTGACGGCGACCTCCCTATCTGGAAGCGCGACTTCCCCATCAGCGCGGCGGGGGAGGACGACATCACACGTCGCGACTTCACCCGCTACCTGGTCCTCGCCTCCGGCGCCTTCGCCGGAGGGGGCGCGCTGATGAGCCTGTGGGCCTCGCTGCGCCGGGTGGAGGGCGGCGTACCCACCCCGATCGTGGCACTCGACGAGATCTCGGTCGGCGGCAGTCACCTTGCCGCCTACCCGACGGAGCGCGACCCCGCGATCTTCGTGCGCGTGGACGAGAGCACGGTGCTCGGCTTCAGTCAGAAGTGCACCCATCTCGGTTGTGTGGTCTTCTGGAGCGGCGACGACCAGCAGTTCGAGTGTCCGTGCCATGAGGGATTCTTCGATCTCGGGGGTCGTCCCATCGCCGGCCCTCCGGAGCGTCCGCTGGCCCGCATCGAAGTGGAGATACGGGACGGGACCGTGTGGGCGCTGGCGGCCGAGACAGGGCCGCACGCATGAGTCTCCCTGGCCGCCGCCGCAAGGTGACCAACGCCATCCTCGTGTATGTCCTGTTGCTGCTCAGCCTGCAGATCTTCCTGGGCATCGTGGCGGCGGAGGGCTTCATGGCCGGCGAGGCCGCGCTGGCTTGGGCGGCGACTGCGATCTCGGTGGTGCTGGCGTTCAGCGCGTTCCTCTTCTACCGCTACCTACGCTGACGGAGCCTCCAGCCGACCGTGCCCGAAGCGGGCGAGCGAATACCACAGCCCGGCGGCGCTGACGATCGCCAGCAGCATCAGCCCGACGAGGTAGTGGTCGGTGAGTGCGTACACCGCCCCCATGACCAGCGGCGGCACGAACCCGCCCAGGCCGCCGGCGGCTCCGACGAAGCCGGTGACTGCCCCCACCCGGTCTGCCGGCACGCCGCGGCCGACGAGGGCGAACACG
>CAZCRP010000028.1:0-15502 GCA_964501055.1 uncultured Acidimicrobiaceae bacterium | reverse complement strand
GCGCCGAAGTACGCCGGCCAGGACAAGGTCAACCCGGGCTCGGTGATCCTCTCGGGCGAGATGATGTTCCGCTACCTGGGGTGGACCGAGGCAGCCGACCTCATCGTCAGCAGCCTGGAGAAGACGATCGCCGACAAGATCGTCACCTACGACTTCGCCCGTCTCATGGAGGGCGCCAACGAGGTGAGGACGTCCGAGTTCGGCTCGGCGATGATCGATCGGATGTGAGGCTCGATCACGTCGCGATCGCCGTCCCCGACCACCGGCCGGCGCTCATGGCTCTGACCGGTGAGTTGGGGGGAATGGTGTTGAGCGGTGGCATCCCGCCCAGGTCGGGCTTCCGGGCGATGCAGGTCAGGATCGGCCGGGGGGAGGCCGGGATGACCGTCGAACTTCTCGAACCCCACCGGCCGGAGGACAACGACTTCCTCGCTCGCTTCGTCGAGGCGACCGGGGGCGGAGTGCACCACCTCACCTTCAAGACCGATGACGTCCGCGCCGAGCGGGAACGCCTTCTCGGCCTGGGCATCGAACTCGTGGGCGTCGACTTCGAGGGCGGCTGGAAGGAGATGTTCATCCATCCGCGGGACGCCCACGGCACCGTCATCCAGATCGCCGAGTCCGAGTTCGTGCAACCGCCGATGGGCGAGTGGCTGGCCTCTCTTCCCGCCGGACTCGTCATCTTCGAGGGTGAGCAGTGGTGGGACGAGGACTCGGTGCAGGTGAGCGAGACACCCGCCACGCTACAGAGAGTGGTGATCGGGACCCCGGACGTCGACGCCGGTCGGGCCTTCTACCGCGACGTCCTCGGCGGTGAAGGGAGTCGGAACAGCCTCGTCTGGAGCGGCGGCGAGATCCTGCTCGAGCCGTCCAAGTGGCGTCCGCACATCAATCGTTTGGAGATCGCGGGGAGCACCTCGATCACTGTCGGTGGCGTTTGCTTCGGGAACGTCGGGTGAAAGCGCAGGATCGGGCACTGGGGCCGGCCACTACCCTCGCCGTATGACCTCTCCCAAGCGTGTTGCCGTGACCGGGGCCGCCGGTCAGATCGGATACAGCCTCGTGTTCCGGATTGCATCGGGGCAGATCTACGGACCGGATCAGCCGGTCATCCTGCAGATGCTCGAGATCACCCCGGCACTGTCCGCCCTCGACGGCGTCGGGATGGAACTCGAAGACTGCGCCTTCCCCCTCCTCGCGGGCATGGTCCAGACCGACGATCCCGTCACCGCCTTCGGTGACGCCGATCTCGCACTGCTCGTCGGGGCGATGCCGCGTAAAGCGGGCATGGAGCGAGCGGACCTCCTGTCCGCCAACGGCGCCATCTTCACCGGCCAGGGACGGGCGCTCAACGCCGCCGCCTCGCGCGACGTCAAGGTGCTGGTGGTCGGCAACCCTGCCAACACGAACGCCTTGATCGCGATGAACAACGCCCCCGATCTCGACCCCCACCAGTTCACTGCCATGACCCGGCTCGACCACAACCGGGCGATCAGCCAGCTGGCGGCGAAGCTCGGAGCCCGGGTTTCCGATGTTCGCAACATGACCATCTGGGGGAATCACTCCACCACCCAGTACCCCGATCTCTTCCACTGCGAGGTGGCGGGCCGGAACGCCTATGAGTTGGTCGACGACCACGAGTGGGTCGACACGGTCTTCATACCGACCGTCGCCAAGCGGGGGGCAGCGGTCATCGAGGCGCGGGGGGCGTCGTCAGCAGCCTCGGCGGCCAACGCCGCCATCGACCACACACGGGACTGGGTCAACGGCACACGTGGCGGTGACTGGGTGTCGATGTCGGTTCCGTCCGACGGGTCATACGGGGTGCCGGAGGGACTGATCTCGTCGTTTCCGTGCACGACGGCGGACGGCGATTGGTCGATCGTCCCCAACCTCGAGATCGGCGACTACTCCCGCCAGAAGATCGATGCATCCGTCACCGAACTCGCCGAGGAGAGGGACGCCGTCATGGAACTCGGCTTGATCTGAGCGTCCCGCCACTCGACAACCGAGGCGAGTCGATCCCGCTCAATCGTCGTCGTCGGCTCCCGCCCACGGCGGTGGTCCACGCGTTCCTGGCTGCCAGTCGGGGAAGTCGAGTCTGGGTGGGCGGTCGCCGTCTTCTGCTCCTGCCCATGGCGGTGGTCCGCGGGTTCCTGGCTGCCAGTCGGGGAAGTCGAGTCTGGGTGGGCGGTCGCCGTCCTCTGCTCCTGCCCATGGCGGGGGACCTGGAGCCCACGGGGGTGGACCGGGCGTGTCACTCGTCCAATCCGGGTAGTACTCGAGCCATGGTGGAGAATCGGTTGCGTCGGCGTCGACCTGGGCGACTGCGGTCGTCTCCCCCTCCTGAGCCAGCGCCAGCCCGGCCGCCATCACCAAGCCGACCGTCAACCCGAGCACGAATCCGGCTCGACTGCGCACGAACCTCACGAGTACTCCTCCCGTTCGCAAGTGAAGTACGGATCGCGGGTCGTGCGTTACATCGTGGCGGAGCAGGGCGCGGGAGCAGGATGCAAGTGCGTGACTCGCCTACCAGCGGCTCATCCGGCACCGAAACGTACGAAGCCCCGACTCAGCAGTCGGGGCTTCGGTGTGGGGGATGGGGGGTGATCAGGCGGCGGTGGCGGGGTGCCGACGACGGACCGCGACCACTTCGACCTTGGGTTGGCGCGAGACCTGCAGCGCGTAGCCGGCCGAGGCGAGTCCGAGGGCCGTGCCGAGCAGCAGGGTCGTCTCGCCCGTCAGGGTGGCGAGCAGCGTCACCGACACTGCGAAGATCGCCGCCGTGACGAACACGAGGCGTGCCAGGTGAACGTTCACGACCGAGAGTTTCGAGTTCATGCGGGGCTCCACGATGGCGGGCATGTGCGATACATCGGCACCGCGGCTCCCCGACTTGAGCGCGAGGTCGGAACCCTCGGGCTCCCCTCAGTACTCGACGTCGACGTCGGCGGCGGCTACCTGCAACTGCTGGACCGCAGCCTGGTGCATCATGAGCTTGGCCAGGTTCCCAGCCACTTTCAGCTTGCCGGTCATGAATGCGGTTTGGGTGTTGAGGTCGCCCTTGGCGATCGCCACGGCAGTCTCGTAGGTCTGGCCGATGGTGACGTCGGCGTCGTCGATCGAGCCGAGCGCCACCGTCGTCGAGCCGCCCGAGGATTTGAGGTAGTAGCTCACGTCCCCGTCGGAGGTGTCCGTGATGTTGAACTGGAGACCAAGATCGGCATTCCCCATGGCGCTCTTGAAGCCGGGATGACCGTTCAGGGCATCCTGGACGGCCTGCACCCACTCAGCGGACAGGAACTTGACTGCCATGATTCTCCTAGAAGATTCGGGTCGCCGAAGGGTAGCAGCACAGGCGTATTTGAGTATTCGATCAAATATCGCGAACGGCGCTGGCGAGGGAGCGAGCGACGTCGGCTGACACCGCTTCCAGCGGCGAGCGGGGATGCCCGGCATGCAGCCCAGCAGCGCGAGCCGCCGCCTTCACGCCGGGGATCCCGTGTCCCTCGACTACCCGGCTGATCCCCGAAAGTCGCTGCTGGAGCGGGCGGGCGCGGAGGGGGTCTTCGAGCGCGGCCGCCAGCGTCTCCAGCACGAGCTGGGGGGTGTAGTTGCCCGACCCGGTGATGACGCCGTGTGCGCCGGCCGTCACGGCGAGGGTGAGCGCCTGGGAACTCCCACTCCACAGCGGAAATCCGTCTGGCGTGGACGCGACCAGTCGTTGCATGCGGACGGGATCGCCGCTGGAATCCTTCATTCCTGCCACCGCCGGATGCGCGGCCAGCGACGAAGCCGACTCCTCGGGGAGATTGTATGCGGTGGTGTTCGGAACCGAGTAGAGGATGACCGGAAGCGGCGACTCGTCGGCGACGGTGCGGAAGAAGCGCTCGACGACGTCATGCCGATTGCGGGCGAGGGTGGTCGGTGTCAGACAGAGGACCGCGTTGGCGTCGCCTTCCGCGGCCTCGGCGATCTGCCTGTTGGCCTCCCGCACGGTCTCACCCATGACCCCGCACATGAGATGCGCGTCGGGGCCCAAGGTGTCCCGTGCGGCCGCCAGCAGTCGACGCCGCTCGTCGGTCTCGAGGTACGGGCCCTCGCCGTTGGAGCCGCCGAGGACGAAGCCCCGGACGCCCGCAGCCCACAGCGTTGTGACGTTGTGTCGGTGGGCCTCGAGATCGAGCTCACCGTTGGCGGTGAACGGCGTGAGGAGAGCCACGAGATAGCGGGGGTAGTCGGCCACGAGCGGAGCGTACAGCCCGGTCAGCGCACCAACTGCACCTCGTAGTCGGGGACCGCCTCGGGGTTGTCCTGCCAGGAGATCGAAAAGTCAGAGCCAGACAGGTCGATCGTGTAGGCGAAGATCGACCCGTTGAGGGTGGCGGCGGAGGCGGCGCTCTGGCGGGCTTGGCCGTAGGGGGCGTAGATCACTCCGCTCCACGTCCCCGACGACATGCTCCACTGGATGGCGTTGCCGGTGCAGGTCGGTCCGCCGTTGTCGGGGTGGCGGTAGGTCGAGAACATCAGCAGTCCGGGATCGGTGTCCGTCCCCGTCAGGTTCTCGTACGCCGTGAAGTGGCCGCTGCCGCTAACCGAGATCTGGCCGTGGGCGACGAACGTGACGGTGACGCCCTCTGCCACTGCGGCGCTATTGAGGCTGATGTCGCCGTCGGTGAAGTAGATGCCGGACCGGGTGATCGTGATGTTCCCGCCGCTGCCGGTGGCGTAGCCGTTGGCGGTCAGGTAGTTGTTGGTGATGTCGTTTCCCGCCGCGTAGATGTACTCGCCCTCGACGGCGGCCGCGCTCGCCCTGACCCCTCCCGGCTCGAACGCGCCCATCTCGACATCCACCGGATCGGTGGGCGGCTGACCGAGTTGCGTCGAGGGCGAGTAGTTGGAGCTTCCCAGGAAGGTGACGGCGCCGTTGATCTCGGTGCTGGCGCCGGTGATCTTGATGTCTCCGTTGGAGTGGATGCCGCCGTTGATGATCTTGGACGCACCGGACAGGTCCAGTTCGACTCCACCGCCGCAGGCCGAAGGGCCGTAGGCGAGGAGTGCATATCCGCCCAGGAACGGATGGGCGACGCAGACGGCGGTGGACTGCGACACGACATCGAAGCCACCGTCGCCGTCGATGGCGGCCGCCGCCCCGAAGGCGGCCTTGACTCGCTCCGAGATCGTGACCCGATGCTCGTCGTCACCGAGCGCTTCGACCAAGACGGCCACGTCGGGGTCGGAGTCGTCGAAGCCGTTGAGGGCCGCGATCTCGAGTCCGGCGGCAACCGGGTTCGCACTGTTCGCCACCTTCGGGTTGCACGCTTCCCAGGCCGCTGCCAATGCCGCCGAGTCGGCCGCGTTCAGGGTCTGACGCCTGCTCTCGTATCCCACCGAGAGGTCGAGGGCGATGGAGGTGAATGCCATCAACATCAGCAGGCTGACGGCCACGGTGAGGGCGACGGCTCCCCGCTCGTTCATGGCGTGCTGGTTCCAACAGGACAGGTCTGGTAGAAGCGGTCGGCGACGGCTTCTCGCGTGAGGACGATCGAACCGCCGAACCAGTCCGACACGAACGGTGTGATGAGATCCACGGTGTGGGTGACCCCGATGGTCACCCTGCTCCCTGACTGCTGGGCACGCGGCTGGTCCTCACAGACGACCGTGACGACGCCGATCGTCAACTCCGGGGAACTCGTGGAGCCAACCACGCGGGTGCGGATGTCGTCGGCGGTGACGGGTGCGCCGGCCACATCGTGGGCGAAGGCGGCATAGATCGCACCTTCCTGCACCGCGTCGTTGAGGGCGATGGCCGTGTAAAGGCCTCGTCCGAGGTCCACGATCCCCGCCACGATGAGGATCAGGAACATGGCGATGAGGGTGAACTCCACCGTCGCTGCACCCTGTTCAGGTCGCACCGACGACCCCCTGGTAGATGCTCCGGGTCTGGGTCGAGTCGAGTTCGATCCCGTCGATGAACCATCCCAGCATGGGCACGATCGACTCGTAGGACTTGGTCACAGACACCTCGACCCGGCTGCCCGAGACGACGACGTCGATTGTCGGCGCGGGGTAGGTGACATCGGCGGTGTCGCAGTCGGCGACCTGGGCTCCCAACGGGTCGAGGTAGCGGATCGCGATCTCGCTGTTCTCCGGCCGTCCGAACGTCACCCGGCTGCGGGCGGCGGTGCGGATGCCGGCGCAGTCGAGGTAGCGGGTGGTGCCGGGGGTGACGGTGGAGTCCCCGACCGTGGTGGCGTAGCGGGCCCCTTCCCTGGCCGAGGTCCACGTCCCGGTGAGGGAGGCGGTGAGGAGCGCGAACTCGACGATACCGAAGAGGAGGAGGAACAGAAACGGAGCAACCACCGCGAATTCGACCAGGGTCGCGCCTCGCTGCTTCTCATCGTCTGCCCGACGCCACACGGCTACTCCCTCCGGCAGCCTCCCCAGCCCGCCGCGCTTCATGCCTCTACGGAGCCCGTCGGCACGACGGCCGGGGGTTTAAGGGAACTCGACGCCGAAATGAAGTAGGCCCCGGGGTTCCCCGGGGCCGTACTCATGTTGCGGTGCCTGGCGGCGTCACTCGTAGATGCTCGGTTGGATGTTGTCGGGGTCGCCGCCGGGATAGGTGTCCTTCACGACCTGGCTGATCGCGTCTTCGGGAATCAGGAGGGCGGTCACCTGGTCGATGGTCAGCGGGTTGCAGGCGCTGTTGTGCAGCTGACAGATCGTGTCGCTGCCGTTGCCGTTCGGATACCAGGGAATCAGCGTCGAACCCTGACCCTTGAACAGGATCCGGTTGATGTAGACGGTGCGGAACTGTTCCACCGGGCGGAGGCTCTGGCCGCTGCCCAGGCTCTCGTGCCACAGTTGCGGCGCCTGACCGAACCGGGGATAGATCGCGATGTCGTCGTTGAAGATGACGCCCGGGCTCTGGCCGGCGTCGGCGACCGCGGCCTGGTATTCCTCGAGGCAGGTGATCATCGCCAAGTGCTGGTCCGTGGCGCCGGCGATCGCGGCGGGATAACAGGCCGGGACTCCGGTCCCGTTGGCGTTCTGGTCGCTCTCGCTCAGCAGGAAGAACCACAAGGGTGTGTCGTCGAGGATCCAGCTCTCGGAGGCGCTGTTCACGGTGTCGGTCGGCGCCCCTGGCACGGTGCGCCACAGCCTGGCACCCTGTCCGTCGGGGAAGATGATCGTCGAGACGAGACCGTTGGTGACGTCGGTCTTGGTGCTGTTGCCGGTGTCGACCCACACGGTGTTGATGGGATCGCCATCCCGTGCCTGCGCGGTGGTTCCACCCGGCACCTCGATGCACTCGTCGCGCCGGGTGTCCGCGTTGGCGCGAATGTCGTTATTGCTCGTGTTGGCGGTGCGGGACCAGCCGCTGGACGCCCACTCGGCTGCCGTGTATTTCCAAATCAGGTGGTCGATGCCCATCGCGATCGACACTGCCACGTTGTTGTTGGAAGATGTCTGATTCGAGCAGCGCTGGGCGGTGGGGATGAACGGGTTCCCGAATATGGGCGGGGCGATGTTCCCGAACGAACCCGCCTCGCTGCCGTCACAGGGAGGCTGCGACGAACCCGTGCCGGAGTCGAGGCAGATCTCGCCGGCGGGCACGTTGCCGCGTACCGCGAATGGAAGGAGACCGGTTCCCCGGTCCGGGAGGATCGTGACCACAGTGGTCGCCCGCGTCGACAGCTCCGGGAGTCCGATGACGCCTCCGAAGGCCGTGTCATAGATCTGAGTCGGGACCGTCACCCGCAAGAAATGGGAATTGCGCGAGATGCAGTCGAGAGTGCCACTGCCCGCGGTGCCGTCGGGCCACGTCGTCGGCTCGGCCACCGGGCGGAAGTCGACGGGACGGCCGGGATCAGTGCAGCCGCGCCACGCCAACCGCCAGTCGGCATCGGAGAACTGGGCGCGCAGGTTGTTGCGAGTGCGGGCGAGGACTTGGTTGACCAGGTCGTTGGGCTGGAACATCGAGAGGGCACCGGCGATGGCACCCGTGTCGGTGGCCGTCTGGTTCTGACGGCGGTCGTTGGCGCCTGCGCCGAAGTCCACGGCCATCGCGGCGATGCCCATCATCAGGACGAGGGAAGAGGCGACGAGAATGGCGCTCGCGCCTCGCTCGTTGCGGTGGGGGGCGAAGATCCATCGCATCAGCAGCCCACCCCGTCGAGGTTGGCGGGATCCCACTTGCGGTTCTGTTCCAGCCGAAACTCCACTTCGCTCGTGAGGCTGTCGGGGAGGAAGACACCGATCAGCGAGAGGCCCGAGAGGGGCTCGATGGTGGCGTCCACGGTGATGGCGGCGAGCTCACCCTTGTTGCCGGTTCCGCCGCCGACGTCGGTGGCGGTGATCGTGATGTTCGAGTTCGCCGACAAGTTGAGCGAGTCGCAGACGGCATCGATCACGTCTAAGTGGTTGACGGTGCCGTCGCCGTTGCGGTCGGGGTTGGAGGCGGCGGCGTAGCGGGCGCCCTCACGGGCGGCGTGCTTGATCTCGTTGAACTCGGTGAACACGTAGCCGAACTCGACGATGCCGAGTAGGAGCAGAATCAGAAATGGTGCGACGAAGGCGAACTCAACGAGGCTCGCCCCCTTCTCCGAATTGCGGTGCCGAAACATTCTCCCACGTCCATGACTCGATACGACGAGTCGGATATCGGCACTACGCGTGAGAACTTAAGGGGTTGTCACCACTTTGCGTGGTCGATGCATGGAGGACAGCTGAGAAGTGGATGCCGCCCAGTTCGCGGTCGCTGTGGCCGATTCGCTCGGCCGTTTAGCTGTCGCGGTCTAGCTAGCGGGTCAACGCGAGTCGAACGAACTCTGCTGGGTCATCTGGTAGCCGGGCGTCGTCCGGCAGCATACGCGGATCGAGGGTGAACGAGGTCAGCGCATCAATGCGCTGATTCCAGTTGCCTGGAACGCCGCACGTTGAGTCGAAGGGCTCGCTCCCCGGCGGAGATGCGGTTGGGACCGACGAGCACGCCCCGGTGTTCGGCTCCCCCGGGCTGTGGATGATGCTGCACTGACCAGCTATACCCGCACCACCTCCCGAGGAGCAGGACCAATAGCTGGTGTGCAAGTAGACGGGCGCGATCGCCTGGATCAAGTAGTAGCTTGCAGACGTCCAATCGTCGAACAGTCGCGGAGCGAACACGTAGCGCTTTGCCTCTCGAATCGACTCGTCGAAGATCTCGCCATCGCCGGGGTTCCAACTGTCGAGACATGCCTTGGTAGTGGTTGTGTCGCTGACCGTGATCGTTGCGTCGTGCGGACACGGAGCTGTTGGACCCCCGGAGTACGACGTGAAGTAGACCCAGATCGGCGTGTCGTCGATCAGCGTTTGCCCGGGCGCTGCTCCTCCGGCGTTGCGGACGGTGATTCCGCCTGAGATTGGCCAGAGGCGGCCCCTCTCCGATGGCCCGTAGCCGAATGTCATACCTTGATCGAAGGCTCCACCATCCCCTGTTCCACCTGCGATCTCGTTCGCGTTCGTTCCGAAGATCGGGCACACGTGAATGGTGTTGGCAGGTGGGACCGGGCCACTCTCATCTCGGAGGCCCGGCTGGCCAGGCGACTTGACACCGTTCTGGTGGGTGCCCAAAGGGTGATCCACGCCGCGGACGATGTTTGAAGTCAAGACATTATTCGTGTGAGTGCAGTTCGTCGAAGGCGTCGTCCCCATTGAAGGGTTGCCATAGGTCGGAATGTTGAGGTAACCGAAGTGTCCAGTTTCAGACCCGCCCTGACACGGACCCCAGTCGGGATTCGACCCTGTTTTCAGGCAGTCGTACGTGCCATCTGCATTGGAGGGGATGCCGAACGGGATTACCCGATAGAGATCGATCAGGTCCGCCAACGCCTCTGCATTGGCGGCAGTGACGAGGCTCGTCACACCGAGTATGCGGCCGAACGTCGTTGGCACTTCGAGGTCTGGTACCACTACCCGCGCGCCCTGGGTCGAACTCGTGAACCGGATGCAAGGCACATTCGACAGGACGCCCGGCGAGAGTTCAACTCTCGCGATGACGGGGAACAAGGCTGCTCTTGCCGGTTCGGGGTCCGTACAGGTAGCCCAGTCGAGGGCCCGTCCGGAAAGATTGGCCTGGGCGACGGCCATCGCCTCGACTGCCCCTCGGCAGATCGCTCGCGCAAGAGTGTCGGATGGATTGTGAGCATCGCATTCCGGCGGCACCGAGTCTGCATTGGCGAACGCAACGGCAGCGAGGACAGCGAAGTCTGCTCCGCTCTGCGCCTGTCGACGTTCGTTGAATCCCGCCCCCACGTCGGTGGCGATGGCCGCCATACCCAGGAGAAGGACGATGGCGCCCGCGACGAATACGGCAGTTGCGCCCTTCTCGGTCTCGCGTCCGGGTCGCATCAGCATGTTCTGGTGGCCGGTGACCAACCCGGTGTTTGTTCCAGGCGGAACTCGACACTGGATGTGAGTTCATCAGGTAAGAAGGCCTCTATGAGGCCGAGGCCGCTCAACGATCCGACTGTGGCGGTCACCTGAAGAGCTCCGGTGTCGCCAGGTCCGATTCCGAGAGTTCCGTCGGTATCGACCTGATTCATGACGATCTCAATACTTGTCATACCAGCGTCGAGTCCGTCCATCGCGCTACAGACACGATCTCGAATGTCGTCCTCGTCAAGCGGCGCGCGTGCGACAGCTGCGAATCGACCGCCCTCCCTCGCCCCGTGACGGACGTCGTTGAATTGGCCGAAGAGCCAGCCGAACTCGACGATGCCGAGAACGAGGATGATCAGCAAGGGGGCGAGCACGGCGAATTCGACCAGGGCGGCGCCCAGTTCCGCGTCCCGCGTCTTACGAACGAATCTCATCCCCTCAACTCTCCCCGATTGCCCCTGGATGCCTCACGGCCGACGAGCGACCCACTGCCACGTCGGACCAGGGTAACGCTGCGGGAGCCCATGGGCGACTCAACCCGACACGAGCTTCACGCGCGCCGACGGGGTGCCGAAGATCCCGTTGAGGACTCCCAGTGGGGAACCGTCTGCGCACACCGCGTTCGGGCCGTACCAGATGATGTCGGCGGACACCTGCTTGGCGTTGCCGTTGCCGAGGAAGTCGCTCGGATCGTTGGGGTCCAAGACGATGATGTCGACGAGCGCGATGACCTTGACCTCCGAGTTGGTGCCGCTCGGCCACGCCGAGGACGGTGACCCGATGTCCCAGTCGTCGTTGTCGTCGACCACCGGCACGAGCGATCGGCGCGGTGAGTCGCACTTCGCCACCACCCCGTCGTGCCAGTAATGACTGGTCGTGGCCGCCGCCGACCACGGACCATAGAGGCTCACTTCCCACCAGGGGGGAGGTGTCGTACCGAACACGCCGTAGAGGCTCACCGGCCCGCCGCCACCGATGATTTGGGCGGGCGTGTCGCAATTCAGCGTCTCCCCCGCCTCGGTGAAGGTGCAGGACGCATTGGGGTCGTCCTTGAAGCGCTCGACGAAACCAGTGCCCAGCGGACCAGCCATCTGGCCGGTCTTGGTCGAGATCAGGTTGCACTCGGCGCCGTTGCCCACGGAGTCACAGTTCGTGGCTGACAATCCGGTGTCCGGGTCGACGGAGCCGGCGAAGCCATGATGCTTCGACAGCTGCTTCGAAATCCCGTTGGCGATGTTGTCCGCGAACGTGTTGGCTCCGTTGCCGCCGATGGCGAGGCCGCCGCAGTTGCCGTTGTTGGTGCCACAAGGGTTCGGGTTGAAGATCCCACCGTCGAAGCCGCCGGGAACTATTCCGATCGGGAGCGCCCCGGCCCCGTTCTGCGACAGCGCCTTCTCACAGATCGCCTCCTGCACGATGTTGACCGTGTTGGCGCCGACGACCCGGGCGAAGGTCGTGTCGGCGACGTCGGTGACCGTGACGCGCATCCGGTTGGGATCGCCGTCGAACGACGCCTCGAAGATCACCTGGTTGGTGCCGTCTGACATCGTGCCGGTGTTGCCCGAGACGAGTTGGACCGGTTGACCTTGCATCGTCGGCCAGTTCTGGCGGGTGAACTCGGCGGCCATCGCGATGCGGTCGGCGTCGGTGTCTTCTCGGACACCGGCCAGACAACTCAGGTCGGCGGTGGTCTGGTCGGTCCGTGCGTCGCCGTAGAAGCTGGACGTGTCGACCGCCAAGGCGGCGGCGCCGAACAGGAAGACGAGTGCGCCGGCCACCAGCACGGCGGTGGCGCCTCGTTCGTCTCGGAAGAGGCTCATGACTCGTGCCTCGAGATCGCCTGACTGGAGAAGTCAACCGGCAGCGAGAAGACGACGAAGTTGAGGGGGTACCCTGGGTACTGGATGTTGACCGCCACCTGGTCGGCGGGGGCGTTCACCACCTGGTCGTTGCCGTCGACGTGGCAGCCGTTCTGGCCCTCCTCGATCAGCACGATGCACCCCGTGGTGACCGCCGCCGTCGGAACCGCGGACGCCGCCAGTTCGGAGTCGATGACCCCTCGCACCTGGTCTGGCGAGGCCGCGGGATCCCAGGGATCGATGGTGGCGGCGAAGCGGGCGCCCTCGCGGACCGCATGATCCATCGTGTTCTTGACGTTGTAGGCCCTCGCCACCGTCCAGATCCCGAAGAGCAGGATCACCAGCAGTGGCGCGACGAGGGCCATCTCGACGAGCGCCGCCCCGCGCTCACCGTGGTTACGACGCTGCCATCGTGGTGTGAAGATTGACATTCTGTTAGCCCCATTTCCGCCCGTTGCGTTACGCGCTCGCATCGAACAGTGAAAACGGAACCAGGGTCGTTGGCCTCAGAAGCACCCAATGGCGATGGGCCGATTCTGGCCTCGAACGCGATCGTTCGAAAGCGATCGAGAAAACTCCCTGGTGACTTGCCCCGATCCCGTTGCCCCTTGTATTGCCCCAACGCGACCCACCACGCTGGGTGGTCGTGTGAGCACTGTGACGCATCGGCCTGAGATCGCAATGGGGCGGGCGGCCTATCGCAACGGGAAAATGACGGAGCCGGGGTACGCCCGGTCAATCGTGTCCGGCTTCCTCCGCGGCGGGCGCGGAGGGGAGAGGACGCGGTTCAGCCGCGCTGGCTGAGGAGGCGGCGGTTCTTGAACTTCGCCTTGATGTAGTCGCGGTTCATCAGCGCGATGAAGTCGATCGAGATCGACTTCGGGCAGGCCGCTTCGCACTCGCCGTGGTTGGTGCAGGAACCGAAGTGCTCCTCCATCGTGTCGACCATGCGCGTGACGCGCTCCCACCTCTCGGCCTGGCCCTGGGGGAGCAGGTTGAGGTGGACGACCTTGGCAGCGGTGAACAGATTGGCGGCGCTGTTGGGGCAGGCGGCGACGCAGGCTCCGCACCCGATGCAGGCCGCGGCGTTGAACGCGGTGTCCGACACCTCCTTCGGGACGGGGATCTCGTTGGCGTCGGGTGCCGACCCGGTCGGGATGGAGATGTAGCCGCCGGCGGCGACGATCGCATCCATGGCCTCACGGTCGACCATCAGGTCTCGCATCACCGGGAAGGCCGTTGCCCGGAAGGGCTCGACCACGATCGTGTCGCCGTCGGCGAACTTCCGCATGTGCAACTGGCAGGTGGCGGTCCCCAGCTCCGGTCCGTGCGCCTGGCCGTTGATCATCAGCGAGCAGGTGCCGCAGATGCCTTCTCGACAGTCGGAGTCGAAGACGATCGGTTCCTCGTCCTGCAATGTGAGCCGGTCGTTCAGCACGTCGAGCATCTCGAGGAACGACATCTCCGGCTCGATGTGTTCGACCAGGTAGGTCTTGAACTCCCCCCTGGCTGCCGGCCCCGCCTGCCGCCAGATCTGCAGCACGAGTCTCACTTGTAGCTCCTGGTGGTGGGGGTGACGTTCTCGAACTCGAGGGGCTCCTTGTGCAGCTGCGGTTCGGCGCCCTGGCCCTTCCACTCCCACGCCGACACGAACGAGAACTCGTCGTCGCGCCGCAGCGCCTCGCCGTCCTCGGTCTGGTACTCCTCCCGGAAATGCCCGCCGCACGACTCCTCGCGGTGGAGGGCGTCGGTGGCCAGCAAGGTGGCGAGCTGGAAGAAGTCGTCCACCCGGCCCACCTTCTCGAGGGTCTGGTTGACCGAGTCGCCGCTGCCGAGCACCTTCACGTCCGTCTTGAACTCCTCGTACAGCGCCGGGATCTCCGACAGGGCCTTGTTCAGCCCCGACTCGTCGCGGCTCATGCCGACGTAGTCCCACACGATCCGCCCTAGCTGCCGGTGGAAGTCGTCGACGGTGCGGGTGCCGCGGCGGGCCAGGTACTCGCCGACCCGATCGGTCACCTCGGCGGTGACCTCGGCGAAGGCCGGGTCGTCGGTGGGCACCAGCGGCTCGTTGAGGAAGTCGGCCAGGTAGCCGCCGATGGTGTACGGCAGGACGAAGTAGCCGTCGGCGAGACCCTGCATGAGCGCCGAGGCGCCGAGCCGGTTGGCGCCGTGATCGGAGAAGTTGGCCTCCCCGATCGCGAACAGGCCGGGGATGGTCGTCATCAGGTCATAGTCGACCCACAGCCCGCCCATCGTGTAGTGCACCGCCGGATAGATGCGCATCGGCCGGCGGTAGGGGTCCTCGTCGGTGATGCGTTCGTACATCTCGAAGAGATTCCCGTACCGCTCCCGGATGGCCGGCTCGCCCAGCCGCTCGATGGCATCGGCGAAGTCGAGGTACACCCCGTTCTTGAGCGGCCCCACGCCCCGGCCAGAGTCGACCTGATGCTTGGCGTTGCGGGAGGCCACGTCGCGGGGGACCAGGTTCCCGAACGACGGATAGATCCGCTCGAGGTAGTAGTCGCGGTCGGTCTCGGGGATCTGGTCGGCGGACCGAGCGTCGTCGGGATCCTTCGGCACCCAGATGCGGCCGTCGTTGCGGAGCGATTCGGACATGAGGGTGAGCTTGGACTGGAACTCGTCCGAGACCGGGATGCAGGTGGGGTGGATCTGGGTGAAGCACGGATTGGCGAACAACGCCCCTTTGCGGTGGGCGCGCCAGATGGCGGTGACGTTGCAGTACATGGCGTTGGTCGACAGGTAGTACACGTTCGAGTACCCGCCGGTGGCCAGCACCACTGCATGACCGGACCACGACTGGATCTCGCCGGTGCCGAGATGGCGGGTGGTGATGCCCACCGCCCGGCCGTCTTTCACCACCAGGTCCAGCATCTCCATCTTGGAGTGGAGGGTCACCCGGCCGGAGGCGACCTCCTTCATCAGGGCCGAGTAGGCGCCGAGCAGGAGTTGCTGTCCGGTCTGGCCGCGGGCGTAGAAGGTGCGCGACACCTGGGCGCCGCCGAACGAGCGGTTGTCCAGCAACCCCCCGTATTCGCGGGCGAACGGAACCCCCTGGGCGGTGGCCTGGTCGATGATGTTGGAGGACACCTCCGCCAGTCGGTAGACGTTCGCCTCCCGGCTGCGATAGTCCCCGCCCTTGATCGTGTCGTAGAACAGGCGGAAGACGGAGTCGCCGTCGTTGCGGTAGTTCTTGGCGG
>CAZCRP010000027.1:0-15851 GCA_964501055.1 uncultured Acidimicrobiaceae bacterium | reverse complement strand
GAGCTGAGGGGATTTGAACCCCTGACCCCTTGCATGCCATGCAAGTGCTCTGCCAGGCTGAGCTACAGCCCCAACGGGAACGGCGAGTGTATCAACCGCCACCGGAGCCAGAAACTCCGCCTCGGTTCCCGGCCGGGCGTCAGGCCGGGCGGGCTCCGACCTCGACCGACACCCGGGGAGCGTCGCCCCAGAGGCGTTCGAGCCCGTAGTAGTCGCGTGGCGAGGCCTGGAAGACGTGGACCACGAAGTCGCCGTAGTCGAGCAACACCCACTCCGCCTCCGCCACTCCTTCCCGCCGGAGCGGCTTGCGCCCGTAGTCGCGCAGTCGCTCCTCGACGGCGTCGCTCAGCGCCTGGGTGTGGGGACGGGACGTGCCCGTGGCGATGAGGAAATACTCGGTGATGTGCAGCAGATCGCCGACCTCCAGCATCGTGATGTCGATGCCCTTCTTGTCGGCCAGGGCGTCGGCGGCGACCCGGGCCATCTCCAGTGTTTCCTCGACGGGACTACCTCCTCGTTCCAGTTGCCCGGTCATTCTATCGACTATGCGACGCTTGACCCGTCCGGATATAGAGGCCGTGACGGCGAATCACCCCGAGCACCGGATCGGGTATCAGGTACCTGCCGGTGAAGCCCCGACCGATCCATTCCCGCAGTTCGGTGCTGGAGAGGTCGATGGCCGGCATCTCCAGCCAGTTGGCGTCCGGAATCGCTTCGTCGACCTCCGCCCGGGCGGTGCCCGGCCGGCCCACCACGGCGATCTCGACGCTCGCCGCCAATTCGGCGCCCCGATGCCACGAGCGTATGCCGGCGGCGGCGTCGGCACCCAGGACGAGCACGACAGGCTCGTCGTAGGAGTGCACGGTGTCCCAGGTGTAGGTGGGGCCGACGCGATCGGCTTCGGCGCGGTCCAACTCGAAGTGGGCAACGCCTTCGATCGCGGCCGCCACCATCTCGCATCGCACTGCCGCCGGCGTCACCGTTCGATCGTTGGTCTTCTGCCACGGGTCCCCGGCGGGTAGGAACGACACCACCTGCACATCCAGTTGCTCCCAGGCGGCCTGACCCAACGCCATGTGGCCGACGTGGGGCGGGTCGAATGTCCCTCCGAGCAGTGCGCGTCGCAGAGTCAGTCCTTCGCGGCGGGTGCCGCCAGGTTAGGCGGCAGCAGCCGCACCGTTCCCGTCGCACGGCTCCCGCAGCTGAAGGGCACAGGGTCGAGGTATCGCTCGCCATGGCGCAACCCGATGTGGACGCCCCGATGGTGGCGACCGTCCCCCGCCGTGCCGATCGGCTCGCCCCGTGCCACCACCACCCCTACCGGGATGTCGACCGACGCCAGATACGAGACGCTCACGCGAAAGTGGCCGCTCCGTATCGTGACGCTGCGGACGCCTGCCACCTCGCCGGCGAAGGAAACCATGCCGGCGACGGGGGCCACGACGACGGCGGCGGGAACGATGTCGACGTCGATTCCCCAATGGCCGGCGTACGGGCCGTCGGGAGCGAACGGCGCCGCCACCGGGCCGGGGAGGACGATGAGACACACAGCGGCGAGGGCCAGCACGGCCAGACTCCTTCCCCACCGCCCTCGCCGAATGTAACCCCGGGCGCAGCCGCCCGGAAGGGTCACGCATCGAGCCGTCCCTACCACTGAAAGCGCTTCCAGTGCTACCTTGGCGGACGTCAGACACGCACGAGGAGACCGATGATCACCGCACGAATCGGCCTGATGGGGTTCGGCCGCATCGGCCGCAACGTCTTTCGGATGATCGCCGATCACCCGACGCTCGAAGTGGCGGCGATCGCGGACATCGCCGACCCGCTGGGTCTCACCTACCTGCTCAAGTACGACTCGATCCACGGGCGATTCCCCAAGGCACTCGAGGAGACCTCCGCCGGACTCGTGATGAACGGCCGGGTCATCCCGTACCTGGACGCCCGCGAGCCGGGCGACGCGGACTGGGCCGAACTCGGGGTCGACATCGTCGTGCAGGCGACCGGCGGCTACCGGACCGGAGAGTGGTGCCGGAGGCACCTGGCAGCGGGCGCGAAGAAAGTGATCCTCGCCTCCACGCCCGAGGACCTCACGGCCGACATCCCCACGCTCATCACCGGCATCAACGACGACGTGCTGACCCCCGCCACCGACATCGTGGCGATGGGGTCGAACACCTCGAACGCCCTCGCCCCGGTCCTGCGCATCCTCGACGACGCCTTCGGTCTCGAACGGGCGCTGTTCACGTCCGTGCACGCGATGACCAACTCCCAGCGACTGGCCGACGTCCCCTCCGAGGGATTCCGCCAGAGTCGGGCGGCGGGAGAGAACATCATCCCCCAGGACACGAACTCCCCCGAGATCCTGATGAGCGTGATGCCGGACCTGCGGGGCAAGCTCGTCGGGGCGGCGCTGAACGTGCCGGTGGCGGACGGATCCACCGTGGATCTGGTGGCAGAGGTGCGGGACACCACCGACGTGACCACGCTCAACGCCGCCGTTCGCACCGCAGTGGAGTCGAAATACGCCAGGGTGCTCGAGTACTCGGCGGATCCGATCGTGTCGTCCGATGTGCGACAGTCGACCCACTCGGGCATCTACGACAGCCTGGCCGCCATGGTCATGGGGGGCACGATGATCAAGACCATCACGTGGTACAACAACGGGTGGGGTTACACGGCCAGGGTCGTCGAGGCCGCGGAGCGGATGGCGGAGCACACACTGGGGGTGCCGGCATGACGGTCAGAGTCGCGATCAACGGGTTCGGCCGCATCGGACGCAACGTGTTCCGCATCATCCTGCAGCGGGACAACCCCGACATCGAGGTCGTGGCCATCAACGACCTCGCCGACGACGACATCCTCGCCTACCTGCTCGAGTACGACTCGGTGATGGGCCCCTTGGGCCGGGACGTCGCCGTGGCGGACGGCGTCATGACCGTCGGCCGGCAATCCGTGCGCATGCTGATGGAGCGCGACCCGGCAGAGCTGCCGTGGGGGGAACTCGACGTCGACGTCGTCGTCGAGGCGACCGGGATCTTCCGGAGTCGGGAGAAGCTGCAGTGGCACATCGATGCCGGGGCCAAGCGCGTCATCCTCACCGTGCCGTCCAAGGACGAAATCGACGAGATGGTGGTGCTCGGCGTCAACGACGACGTGTTGGACGAGACCGACGTGATCGTCTCCAACGCCTCCTGCACCACCAACTGCCTCGCGCCGATCGCCAAGGTGCTGGATGACGCCTTCGGGATCGAACGGGGCATCATGACCACCGTCCACGCCTATACCAACGACCAGCGCCTCGCCGACGTCCCGCACGAGGACTTGCGACGCAGTCGGGCCGCCACCGAGAACATCATCCCGACCACGACCGGCGCCGCCAAGGCGGTGGGCAAGGTGCTCCCGGGGCTCGAGGGGAAACTCGACGGCATGGCCATGCGGGTGCCGGTGCCCGACGGCTCGACCGTCGATCTCGTCGTGCAGCTGAGACGGGAGGTGACCGTCGACGAGGTGAACGCGGCAGTCAAAGCCGCCGCCGAGGGTCCGCTGGCCGGGATCATCGAGTACTCCGAGGATCCGTTGGTGTCGACCGACATCATCGGGAATCCACACTCGTCGATCTTCGACGCCGCCTCCACCCAGGTGCTGGGCGGGAACATGGTGAAGGTGCTGAGTTGGTACGACAACGAGTGGGGCTATTCGAATCGCGTCGTCGACCTCATCGATCGGATGGGAGCCCTGCTCCCCGCGTGATGGCAGCGGCGGCGTGAGAGTCGAGATCCGGCGGGTGCGCGTCGACGAAGGGCCCCTCCTCATGCAGGTGAGGCTGATCGCCCTGCTCGACGCGCCGTATGCCTTCGCGTCCACCTACACCGATTCGATCCAGCGGCCCGCCGAAGAGTGGGCGCGACGGGCCGCGGACGCGGCGGCAGGCGGTCGCGAGGCCGTGTTCCTGGCCCACGCGCCCGACGGAGTGGTGGGGATGGCCGGCGGCTTCACACCCGCCGGCACGCCGCGCACCCGCACACTGTGGGGAGTGTGGGTCGAGCCCGCCTTGCGGGGCCAGGGTCTGGGTCGGCGTTTGGTGGAGTCGGTCGTCGAGTGGGCGATCGGGTCGGGGGCGTCCGAGGTCGAGTTGTGGGTGGCGGAGTCGAACTCGCCCGCCAGACATCTCTACGAGGTGACGGGATTCGACGATTCGGGTGACACCCAACCCATGCCTTCTGATCCGACGGTGATCGAGCGACGACTCGTCAAGCGAGCAGATCGAGCACCGTCTGCCTGAAGTCGTTGGGCTGGAACGGCTTGGTGACGAATGCATCGGCACCGCCTTCGTCTGCCCGCCGGCGCGACTCCTCCTCGGCATGAGCCGTGAGCACGACCACCGGCAGGGAGCGTGTGGCGGGATCGTTGCGGATGTGGTCGAGCACCTGCCATCCGTCCATCCCGGGCAGCCCGATGTCGAGCACCAGCAGGTCCGGAGACTCGGTACGAACGGCTTCGAGGCCGGACGGGCCGTCCTCGCTCATGTGGATGTCGAGATCGGCGGCGCGGAGACAGACCTCGATCAATCGACGGATGACTGCGGAGTCCTCGATGACCAGGATTCGCTGACCCACTGAGCTGTTCCTCTCGTCCTGTCGGTGACGCCGGCCGCACGGCTCAGCCTCACCCAATCGGTCCCGTTATGGCGTGAACATCGGCACCGATCCGGGGCCGGTTGAGGAATATCTCCTCCGCCGAACCGCTCGGTGCGATTGGGTCGCCACGCGCTCCACGAAGGTTTCCAGCTGGCGGAGATTTCGCACTTCGAACACCTCGTCGCAGAACCGAGCGTATCGGGACATCACCGAATCGCCGGAATCCCAGTACGCCCGCGGCTCGGGGTTGAGCCAGTACAGCGACTGGCAACTGTCGGCGATCTCCGCCAGGTACCGCTCGCGGGCGTCCCGGTAGTTGTTGCGGGCGTCGCCGGCGATGATCACCGTGGAACGCGGGGTGATCTCCCTGCCGTACTTGTGCGAGAACTGCTCGAGGGCGTGGCCGTAGTCGGAATGGCCGTCCATCCAGACGACGTCCGCCTCGGTGGTGATCCTGAGCAGCGCGTCGCGGAAGTCGACCCCCGGCTGCAGGAACTCGGTGATCTCGTCCACGGCATCGACGAACACGAAGGCCCGCAGCTTCGAGAACTGGGTGCCCATGGCAAAGGTGAATTGGAGGGTGAAGCGGGCGAAGGTGGCCATCGACCCCGAGATGTCACACAGGAGGAAGAGCTCGGGCCGGTGCGGGCGGATGTGCCGGAACCGGGGATCGATCGGGACGCCGCCGCTCGCGAGCGAGGCACGCATGGTCTTGCGGAAGTCGAGCCTGCCGCGGGACGCCAGCCGGCGCCGTTGCGCCAGCCGCGCGGCCAGCTTGCGCGTCAACGGTTCGATCACCTGCTCGAGATTGCGGAGATCGGTGCGGGTGGCGTGCATCAGGTCGATCTCCTCGACGAGCGGCTGCCGCAGCGTCTTCGCCACGGCCTCGTGCCCGCGATCCTCGACCAGTCGTCGCCGGATCTCCTCCTTGATCTCCTCCCGCAGCCGTTCGATGCGGAGATGGGCCTCCTCCTCGACCAGTCGCCTGGTCAGTTCGTCGACTTCCCCCTCCTCCGCCAGCATCGCCTCGATGAGGCGTTCGGTGAGCGTGTCGACGTCGAGCTGGCGGAGGGTGCGGTACAGGTAGTAGGTGCCGCCCACCGGCCTGCCCGGTTCGATACCGGCTAGATCGTCGACGGCCTGGCGCGAGGCCGAGCGCAGCGCCGAGAAGTCCTGGCGGCGCATCGCCTCGTACAGCGCCTCGATGAGCTCGTCCAGGTTGGCCGCTCCCCCGCCGCCGAGGTTGCCGTCAGGCGAGGAGCCGCCCGCGCCCTCTTCCCGGAGGGTCTCCTCGTCACCCGGGAGCCGGCGAGCCGCGAAGAACACTTCGAAGGCCGTGTCGAAGGCAGGCTCGTGTCTGTTGTTCTTGACCAGCGTCGCCCGCAGGGTCTCCTTGAGGGCGACCCGATCAGCCAGGTCGATGTGGCGCACCGCGTCCATGGCGTCGATCGACTCCACCATCGAAACCGGGATCCCGACCTGGCGGAGCTCCTGGACGAAGGCAGACAGCAGGCCGAGCACCTAGTCCGACAACTCCTTCATCGCCCGTTCGATGTCGTTTTGGTACTTGAGCAGGACATGCGCCGTGTCACCGATGACGTCCCGGTCGATGTGATCGATGCCCAGCGCCAGCAACGTCATCGCCCAGTCGATCGTCTCGGAGACCGAAGGCGACTTCTTGAGATCCATCTGCCGGATCGACCTCGCCACCCTGGCGATCTCGGTGGCCAGATGCTCGGCGAGACCGGGCACCCTCGCCCGCAGGATCTCGGCTTCCCGCTCGGGGGTCGGGTACGCGATGTGGAGGAAGAGACAGCGGCGCTTCAGCGCCTCTGACAGTTCCCTGGTGTTGTTCGAGGTGAGCAACACCATCGGCCGGCTCGACGCGGTCACGGTGCCGAGTTCCGGGATCGACACCTGGAAATCGGACAGCACCTCGAGCAGCAGCGCCTCCGTCTCCATCTCCACCCGGTCGATCTCGTCGATCAGCAGGACCACCGGCTCGTCCGAGCGGATGGCCTCCAACAGTGGCCGGGTGAGCAGGAACTCCTCGGAGAAGATGTCGCCTTCGATCTCGCTCCAATCGTGGTCCTGATCGGCCTGGATGCGCAGCAGCTGCTTTTTGTAGTTCCATTCGTAGAGCGCGCGGGACTCGTCGAGGCCCTCGTAGCACTGGAGCCGGATGAGCCGCCGGCCGGCGATCTTGGCGAGCGACTTCGCCAGCTCGGTCTTGCCCACGCCGGCCGGCCCTTCCACCAGGACAGGCTTGCCGAGCGTGTGGGCGAGAAACGCCACCTGGGCGATGCGGTCATCCGGCAGGTAGTCGACTGCGCGCAGCGAGGCGGCCACCGCGCCCGGTGAGGAGAAGGGAGAGTCCATGAGCTCCCGCAGGGTAGCCAGCCGACCGTCGGTCACCTCTGATCGCGCCCGAGGACTACCGTTCTCCGGCAATGCGAATCGTGATCGTCGGCGCAGGAGCGGTTGGGTCGTACCTGGCCGAGCGGCTGTCGTCGGAGGGCCAGGACGTCGTCGTCATCGAAGACGACGAAGATCGCGCCGCCGAGCTGCAGGACCGCATCGATGCGCTCGTGATCACGGGGAACGGCGCCAGCCCCGCCGTGTTGCAGAAGGCGGGGGTCGAGCGGTCCGACCTGCTCATCGCAGTCTCGAACTCCGACGGCGCCAACGTCCTCGCCTGCCACGTCGCCGCCGAACTCGGCGTCAAGCGCACCGTCGCGAGGGTGGAGGACCCGGATATGAGGGAGGCGCTCGTCGGCCTGGAGGTCGACTTCGTGATCGACCCGGGCGAGACCGCCGCCCGCGAGCTCTTGGCGCTGGTCCATCAGTCGGGTGTGTCGGAGGTCGTCGAGTTCGCCGGCGGCGCGCTCGTGCTGGTCGGCGCCACCATCCCCCGCACCTCCCGCCTGATCGGGTGGCCGCTGGCGGAACTGCGAGCCAATCGAGACGACGACTGGGACTGGGTGGTGGCGGCGCTCGTTCGCCACGGCGAGACGATCGTCGCCCACGGCGACACCGTCATCGAAGCCGACGATCACGTGCTGGTGATGGTGGGAGCCGACGACGTGGAGCGGGCGACCGAACTGCTCGGTGTCCGGCATCGTCCCGTGCGCCGGGTCATCATCCTGGGTTCGACCCGGCTCGCCGAGCTGACCGCCCGCATCATGGTCGAGGACGGCTACGAGGTGATCATCGTCGACGAGGACGCCGGCCGGTGCCGCAAGATCGCCGAGCGCCTCGCCAAGGCGCTCGTCATCAACGACGATCCCACCAACCCGATCGCGCTCCGGTCACTGAACCTCGACGACCGGGACACCGTGCTCGCCCTCACCGGCTGGGACCACGTCAACGTCCTGGGCGCGCTGGTCGCCAAGGCACTCGGGGCGGCCACCACGGTCGCCCGCTTCAACCGGATCGACTACGTCAACCTCCTCGCCGGCACGGGGATCGACGCAGCAGTGTCCAGCCGCCTGATCGCCGCAGGCGCCATCCTCCGCTTCGTCCGCCGCGGCCGCATCCACTCGGTCGTCACGTTCCACGACACCGATGCCGAGGCGATCGAGCTCGAAGCGGACGAACGCTCGCCGGCGATGGGGTCGAGCCTCACCGACCTCGAGATGCCCCGCGGCGCGGTCGTCGGAGGGATCCTGCGCCGCGGCGTGGCGTTCGTTCCCGTCGGCACCACCATCGTGGAGCCGGGAGATCGCCTCATCGTCTTCTCGATGCCCCGCACCATCTCCGAGGTCGAGCGACTGTTCGGACGGGAATGACGCGAGGCCGGCCATCGCCCAACCCGATCACGTCGGGCACCGGGGCGATGGCTCGTCGGCTGGCCCTCATCGGGGGCCGGGTGGTGGCAGGCTCGGGCGTCGCCATGGTCCCCGCCGCGGTCGTGTCGCTGCTCTACCGCGAGTCGGATGTGGCCCTCGCGATCGCGACTGCAGCCCTCATTACGGTGGTGGCCGGGATGATCGGGTCCCGTCTGTTCGGCAGTCACGGGGTCATCACGACACGGGAGGGCTTTGCCGCGGTGGGTCTGGCCTGGTTCGTCATGTCGGCGTTCGGCACGCTTCCGTATCTCCTCAGCGGCGCCATCCCCGGAATCACCGACGCCTTCTTCGAGACCGCCTCCGGTTTCACGACCACCGGGGCGTCGGTTCTCCCGGATCCGAGCGCGATGCCGCGAGGGATCCTCCTCTGGCGGTCGACGACGCAGTGGATCGGAGGGATGGGGATCATCATCCTGTCGGTGGCGGTCCTGCCACTGCTCGGAATCGGCGGTGTGCAACTCGCCCGCGCCGAATTTCCGGGAGGCACACCCGACCGGTTGACTCCGAGGTTCCAGGAAACGGCCAAGCGCCTGTGGCTGGTGTACGTCGGACTCACCACCATGCAGGTGCTGCTGCTGTGGGCCGGCGACATGAACCTGTTCCAGGCGGTCAACCATGCGCTGACCACCCTGTCCACCGGGGGCTTTGGGACCGAGAGTGACTCGATCGCGGGGTTCAGTGCCTACACCCAATGGGTCATCAGCGGATTCATGTTCTTGAGCGGCATCAGCTTCGCGCTCCACTATCGGGCGCTCCGCCGGCTGACGATCTACGGGACGAGCGCCGAACTGCGTCTCTACGGCTTCATCGTCGTCGCCGCGATCATCATCATCGCCGGCGGGCTCCTCGGGCCGGGTGCGGACGTGGCGGACGTCGCACGGGAGGCGACGTTCACCGCCGTGGCGATCGTGACGACCACCGGGTACGCGACAGCCGACTTCGGTGCCTGGCGACCGGCACTGCAGATCTTCGTCGTCGGGTTGATGTTCCTCGGTGGGATGGCCGGGTCGACGGCAGGCAGCGTGAAGGCGTTCCGGGTGGGGATCCTGAGCAAGGCAGCCGCCGCCGACCTGCGGCGGCTCGTGCACCCGAAGGGTGTCTTCGTGACTCGCTTCGGCCGTGATCGGGTCAGGGACGAAGTCGTGACCAGCGTCCAGTCGTTCTTCCTGTTCTACATGTTCCTGTTCATGACCGGCACCTTCTTGCTGTCGTTCGTCGATGCCAACACGACCGAACGGCTCGACCTGATCACGACCGCGAGTGCCGTCGCCTCCGCCCTCGGCAACGTGGGTCCTGGCCTGGGGGACGTGGGACCGACCGGCAACTACGCCGACATCCCGGCGGCAGGCAAGTGGCTGCTGTCAGGGCTGATGATCGTCGGTCGCCTCGAGATCTTCCCCGTGTTGCTGCTCTTCACTCGCGATCTGTGGCGACGGTGACATCAGGGTGGATATACGCTGACCGGGATGCACATCGTGATCGCCGGTGCCGGTCGGGTCGGAACCGCGCTGGCCCACAGGTTCGCCGAGGACGGCAGCGACGTAGTGGTGATCGATCACGATGAGGATGCGCTGCAGTCGCTGGGACGTGGCTTCAACGGCGGCACGGAACTCGGCCAGGCGTTCGACGTCGCCACGCTGGACCGGGCGGGCACCCGCCACGCCGACGTCTTCCTGGCGGTCACCGACTCCGACAACGCCAACCTGGTCGCGGTGGAGGTCGTCAAGGTCACCTTCGGAGTCCCCCGCTCGATCGCCCGGCTGTCGGATCCGGCGCGGGAAGCGGCGTACACCGCGCTGGGAGTCGAGTTCGTCGCAGGCACCACCCTCATCGCCAACCTGGTGTACCAGGACATCATCGACGTCGAGTTCCAGCATCATCTGACCTTTGCCGCCGGGAGCGACGTGGAGATCGTCGAGTTCGTGGTCAACCACGAAGCCGCGGGACGGACCGTCGGCAGGTTCGAGGTGCGGGACCGCCTCCGCATCGCCGCGATCCGCCGCGGCAGCGAGACCCACATCCCCGGCACGAGGTTCGTGCTCGAAGAAGGCGACCTGGTCGTGGCGGCTGCCAGGGAAGGCGTCAAGCGGCGCATCGGGGCGTTCGTCAAGGACCTGTCGTGAGGGCGGTGATCGTCGGCGGCGGGAAGATCGGGAGCGAACTGGCCGGCCATCTGCTGGCGGCGGATGCCGCGGTCATCGTCATCGAACAGGACGAGGAGCGGGCGCAGCGCCTTTCGGATCTCGGCCGGGCGCTGGTGCTGACCGGAGACGGCACCGACATGCGACGGCTGCAGAGCCTCGACCTGCGACCGAGCGATGTGTTCGTGGCGGTCACGGGCGTCGACGAGGACAACCTCGTCGCCTGTCAGTTGGCGAGCGCGGCCTTTGGTGTGCGGCGGGTGCTGGCCAGGATGAACGATCCTCGCAATCGCCAGGCGTTTCGCGCGCTCGGGGTCCCGACCGTCAACGTCACCGACGAGATGACGGCGATGATCGAACGGAGCCTGGACCTCGCAGAACAGATCGACCATGCGCTCCCCGACCGCGGGGAGCTCGTCACATCGGAGCTGATCGTGCCGGAGGGCTTTTCGGAAACCGAGCTCGCGGAGCTGCGGCTCCCTCCGTCGACGGTGGTCGTGACCGTCAGCCGGGGGCCCGCGGTGGAAGTGGCCGGTCCGACCACACGGCTGCAGCCGGGGGACCGGCTGCTGGTCGTGACGCACGCCACCTCGGTCGAGTCCCTGGCGACGATCTTCCCGTCGGGCGCCACCGGATGAGGGCCTTCCTCCGCGACATGGTCGACGGATATCGGGGACTCATGATCGAGATCGGGGCGGTGGTGGCGGTGATCGTGCTGGCGACGACGGTGGCAGCCGCGATCCTGGCCGCAACCTGACGATGCTGCTCCGTCCGTCGCTCGACGATCACCGTTCCATCGCCCACGACCTGGGCATGATCGTCGGCGTCGTCGCACTGGCCGCGATGGTCCCGCTGGCATGGGGTGTGGCACGCGGCGAGTGGCGCAGCGTGAGCCACTTCGCGCTCCTGATCGGCCTCACCTCGGCCGCGGCGGCCGCCGCTGACCGGCTGCGTCCCCATCCGGGCCGATCGGTGGACTGGAGCCACGGCATGGTCGTGGCCGCCCTGGCCTGGCTGGTCGTGCCGGCCTTCGCCACCGTCCCGCTGTGGGGCTCGGGCCACTATCACCGCTGGCTCGACGCTTACTTCGACGCCATGAGCGGGCTGACCACCACCGGCCTCTCGGTCATCCAGGATCTCGACCATCTGCCCGAGTCGGTGAACCTGTGGCGTCACCTGCTCCAGTTCCTCGGCGGGCAGGGGATCGTGCTGGCGGCACTGCTGTTCCTAGCCGGCTCGGGCGCCCTCTCCCTGTTCGAAGGGGAAGGACGCGAGCATCGGATGTTCCCGAATGTGCGGTCCACCGCCCGGTTCATCTGGGTGGTGAGTGCCGCCCACGCCTTGATCGGCGTCACGATCCTGACGCTGGACGGTGTGTTGGTACAGGGCTTCACCCCTGATCGCGCCCTCTTCCACGGCGTCACCATCTTCATGGCCGCCTTCGACACCGGCGGCTTCACCCCGATGAGCACCAGCATCGCCTATTACAACTCGCCCATCTTCGAGGCCATCGTCGCCATGCTCATGATCGCCGGCGCGATGAGCTTCGGCCTTCATCACGCCATCTGGCACAGGCGCCGGGCGTTCGCCAACATCGAGGTCAGGACGATCGCGTTCACGTTCACTGTGACACTGGCCGTGACCTTGCTCGGTCTGGCGCTGCTGGGGGTGGTCGACGAGCTCTATCCGATGGTGCGGGTCGGGCTCTTCCATGTGCTCTCCGCCCACACCGGGACCGGGTTCAGCACGGTGTCCTCGGCCGAGCTGGCCTCGTGGTCGGGCCTGGCGTTCGCCGGCATCGCCATCGCCATGGCATTGGGCGGGATGAGCTCATCCACGGCGGGAGGTGTGAAGTCGCTGCGAGTGGGACTCGCCTTGCGCTCGATGCGCGACACCGTTCGCGAGGCGCTCCTCCCCGACGGGGCGGTGGTGTCGCGGACCTTCGAACAGTACGGCCCACAACGGATGGGACCGGCGCTGATCAGGTCGGTGTTCACGATCTCGTTGTTGTACGTCGCGTTGTACCTGTTCGGAGCCGGGGTGGCACTCGGATTCGGGTACGAATTGGGCCCGGCCCTGTTCGAGTCGATCAGCGCGTCGGCGGCGGTCGGGCTGTCCGTGGGCATCGTGGGCCCCGACATGCCGCTCCTGCTCCAGATCGTCTACGTCCTCCAGATGTGGGTCGGTCGGCTCGAGTTCATCGCCATCGCCGCCCTGCTCGGATTCACGGCCTCGACGGTGTTCGGCAAGTGAGACGTGCACTCGCACTCGTGCTCGGCCTCGGCGTGGTGGCAGTTCCCGCCGCCGCCCAGGAGGAGGTGCCGGTCTCCTCGCTGCTCTCCGACCCTGCCCTCTACGACCAACACGTCGTCACGATCGTCGGCGAGATCGTCGGCGACTTCGGCGAGCGGGACGCAGTCGTGTGGGTGCAGGTGAACGACGACCCCTACGTCGCCATGCCGCTCGCTCGATCCGGCCGGCTCGCCGGCACCAACACCGGCATCGCGGTGCGACTGCCGGGGATCGACCCGGGCGAGTTCGGGCAGCCGGGACGCCACGGCGTCCGCGGCCCGGTCCTCCGCGTCACCGGGGTGTTCCGGAACCTCGATCCGGCGCTGGGGGGTTTGACGTTCGTCGACGCCGCCGACGTCGTCCTCTTGGCTCCCTCGGAGAAACTCCCCGTACCAGGTGTCGACACCGCCGCCCTGGTGCCCGGCATCATCCTGACGCTCACCGCCCTCCTCGCCCTCGCCCACCGCCGCGACCTCCTCCCCCACCGACCCGGTTCTTAGCGGGGCAACGCGTCACAAGTGACGCGTTCCGCAGACGAGAACGCGGGATCAGACGACGAGGACGATCATGTCGTCGCGGTGGACTGCCACCTCGCCGTGCTCGGAGCGGTGGCCCGCCCGGCGGCGCAGCTCGTCGGCGTCGAATCGGCTCAGGCCCTTGGCGACGAGGCCGCCATCCGGCCCCACCACCTCCGCGGCCGAACCCGCCCGGAAATCCCCCTCCACCGCCGTCACACCCACCGGGAGCAGGGACGAGCCGCCTCGGGCGATGGCGGTGCGAGCGCCGGCATCGATGACGATCCGCCCCTCGCTGGGCTGTCCGAAGGCGATCCACAGCTTGCGGGCAGGGAGCCGCTGGGCCCGCGGCTCGATCCAGGTTCCGACGGGTTTGCCGTTGACGGCATCGAGCGCGACATCGACGTGATCCGCCGGCGCGATGACGGTCGGGACCCCCGACCATGCCGCCATCCGGGCGGCGGCGATCTTCGTGCTGACGCCGCCCGAGCCGAGCGGTCCCGCTCCTCCCTGCGTCAGATGGTCGAGGACCTCGTCGGTGTGCTCGACCGCGTGGAGAAGAGTGGCGGACTCGTCGAGGCGGGGATCAGCGGACAGCAATCCGGACGTGTCGGTGAGGAGCAGCAACAAACCCGCCCCCACGAGGTGTCCCACCATCGCCGCCAGCCGGTCGTTGTCCCCGAGCCGCAACTCCTCGATCGCCACCGTGTCGTTCTCGTTCACGATCGGCACCACTCCCAGCGCCAAGAGCCGCTCCAACGCCTGGCGGGCATGGAGATACTGATCCCGATCGGCCAGCACGTTGCGGGTGAGCAACACTTGTCCCACCGTGACGCCGTGGGTGTCGAAGGCCTGGGTGTACGCCTGCATCAGGCGGCTCTGTCCCACCGCCGCCGCCGCCTGCAGCCCGGGGAGATCAGTGGGCCGACGGTCGACACCCAACGCCGGCAATCCGGCCGCCACCGCCGCCGAGGTGACCAGCACGGTGGGATGGCCGGCCTCGCGCAGGGCCACCACCTGCCAGACGACCGACTCGAGTGCCTCCCGATGCAGACCCGGCAAGCCCCGGGTCAGCGAGGACGAGCCGATCTTGACGACCACGGTCGCTCCCGGATGTGTCGCGCGTCTCACTCCTCCTCACCTTCGTACCATTCGTCCTCGTCGCGCCGGGAATATTCGAATTCGAGGTCGCCGATGCGCACTGTGTCGCCCTCCACCGCTCCGGCAGCAGCGAGCGCGTCGTCGATGCCCAGACGCGTCAGCCGATCTGCCGCGATATCGGCGGCCTGGGGATTGGTGAGATCCGCGAATCGCACCGCCCGCTGCGCGCCGACCCCGTCCACGATCCACATCTCGCCCTGGCGGCGCAGCCGGAAGGGGGGAACCACCGGCCGATGCAGTACATACCCCTGACGGTCGGGGGCGTCGCGCCGGGCGCGTCCCACCGCGGCCGCGATCCGGAACAACGCCTCCTGCACGCCGAGGCCCGTGACGGACGACACGGCGATGGCATCGTCGATCGTCGTCATGGCCTCGGCCGCCTCCGGCAGGTCCGCCTTGCTCACGAGCACCACTCGCGGCCGCTCCACCAGTTCCGGGTTGAACGCCTCCAGCTCATGCAGGAGTATGCGCATCTGATCACCGGGTGGGGTTGCGGCCAGTGGGGATGGATCGATCAGGATCACCAGCGCCCTGGCCCGCTCGACGTGGCGCAGGAACTCATGGCCCAGCCCCTTGCCCTGCGCCGCCCCTTCGATCAGCCCGGGGATGTCGGCGATCACGAACTCGTGATCGTCGATCGACACCACTCCCAGATGCGGTTCGAGGGTGGTGAAGGGGTAGTCGGCGACCTTCGGGCGCGCGGCGGAGACGGTGGAGATGAACGTGCTCTTGCCTGCGTTCGGAAACCCCACCAGGGCCGCGTCGGCGAGCAACTGGAGCTCCAACTCGAACGTGTGCGCCGCGCCGTACTCGCCCTGCTCGGCCACCGACGGGGCTCGGAGCTTGGTGGAGACGAAGGCGGCGTTGCCCCGTCCTCCCCGGCCTCCCCGCAGGATCACGGCTCGCTGTCCGTGCGCGACGAGGTCGGCCACCACCCGGCCGGTGTCGTCACGGACGATGGTCCCGGCCGGCACCGGGAGGACGAGATCGTCCCCGCGCTTGCCGTGGCGGAGATCACCACTGCCATGCCCGCCCTTGGCAGCGGAGTGATGCGGGTTGCGGCGGTATCGGAGCAGGGACGCCATCCCCTCGTCGACCTCGAGGATCACGTCGCCGCCGTCGCCACCGGATCCGCCCATCGGCTTGCCCTGCGGCTTGCCGCGGGAGCGGACGAAGGCGGCCACCCCCGCGCCGCCATCACCGGCGCGGACATGGATACGGACCCGGTCGACGAACATGCGACCGGACCGGAATCAG
>CAZCRP010000026.1:0-15955 GCA_964501055.1 uncultured Acidimicrobiaceae bacterium | reverse complement strand
CGGACCGAGTCCAACTCCCGGCGCAGCTCGTCGCGCCGCTCCTCCAGCGCCCTCGTACGCTCCTGGGCGACCTCCGCCTTCTTGGCGGCCCTCTCGATGATCTCGTCGTGGGAGGCGCGGGCTTCGAGGACCAGCTTCTCGGCTTCCATCCGGGCGGTCCGCAGCGTCTCCTCCGATTCGCGCCGGGCCGCGCCCAGCGTGCGGTGGGCCTCCCGCTCGGCTTCGCCGAGCAGACGCATGGACTCCTTCTCGGCCTCACCGCGTAAGAGTTCGGTCTCGCGCTGCACTTGGTCCAGCAACGACTCGGACGTCGTCCAGGCGTCGGTGCGGAGGTGTTCCGCATCCGCCTGCGCCTCCCGTCGGAGGTTCTCGGCTTCGGCGACCGCCTCGGCGCGCCAGCGGGCAGACTCGGTTGCCGCCCGCTCCCGCATCGCCTCAGCCGCGCTGCACGCCGCCTCGAGGACCGAGTGGATCTCCTTCGAGACGATCTCGATCTCCTGGCGCAGGTCCTCGGCGTCCCCTGCCTGCAGCTGCGCTGCCAGGCGGTCACGTTCGGCGGCCAGCGATTCCAGCGAGGACCCGAGTTGGGCGAGGAACTCACGGACCTCCGACTGGTCGAATCCGCGCCACGTCGTGCGGAACGAGTGCTGCGCGATCGCGTCGGGGGTGAAATCGACCATTGGAGGCAAGGCTACCGATGGTCCCGGGGAACCTCGGGGATCTCGTCGCCCACCCCGAGCCCGGCGGGCCGGGCCCTACGCCGGTTCGAGCGAGTCGAGGAAAGCGAGCGCGTCGTCGATGGTCGCCACCGGCACCAGGACGATGTCGCCCCGCTCGGCGCTGAGGGCAGCCTCGTAGTTGCTCTCCGGCACGAGCAGATAGTTCGCTCCGACCGCCTCGGCGGCGACCACCTTCTGGCGGATCCCACCGATGCCTCCCACCGCACCGTCAGGTGAGATCGTGCCTGTGCCGGCCACGACGTGGCCCTTCGTCAGGTCACCTTCGCCCAGCAGATCGATGATGGCGAGGGTGTACATCATGCCCGCCGACGGCCCCCCGATGTTGTTCGTGTTGATGTCGGCGGGGGGATCGACGAACGGTCCGATCGTGATCCCGACGATCGTGCGGGGCTCGCCGCTGTTCTCGTCCCGTGTCTCGCCGAGTTCCACCTCCACCACCATCTGCTCTCCGTCCCGCTCGATGAGGAGCTCGACGACGTCGCCCGGAGCCTTGTCGCCGATCTGGGCGCGGATCACATCGAGGGAGTCCATCGGCCCCCCCTCCACCGCGAGGACGAAGTCACCGGGTTCCAGCACCGCCGAGGCGGGGAAGCCGCCCAACACCGACTCGATCCGATAGCGAACCTCCCCCGGGTCGATACCCAACCGATCGAACGCCACCGAGAGCGCGCTCTGGACCGCGTTGTCCATCAGGCCCAGCTGGCGGGTCCGGTACTCCTCCTCGGTTTCTCCCTCCACCCGCACCTGCGCCCGGTCGTACACGTCCACGGTCGGGTCGAAGATGGCGATCAGCAGCTCGTAGATGTTGAGCTGCTGGGAGACGATCGTGAGCACCAACAGCTCGCCGTCCGGAGGGAAGACCTCCAACCCCTCTTCGACGATGATCGCGTCGACCGCGCCGGCGACTGGTCCCGGCGACCATCCGACGTAGGGGAGGTCGACCGCCCAGGCGGCTACGGCCGCTCCCGCCGACAGGACCAGCGAGACGACAAAAGCGACGAGCCAGCGGGGAGCCGCGGTCGGATGATTCACGGCGGAGACTGTATCGGCGGCGGGTCGATACGGCTTCGCGGTCTACGATCTCACGACACGAATCCGCGGGAGGGCGTTCATGCAGAGCATCACGGCAGGCAGGGTGATCACGGGACGGGTGGTCGCGTCGAATCGGGTGATCGCCGCGGTGGCTGTGGTCGCGTTCGCGGGACTCACCGCGCTCTTGGCGCAGGTGCGGGTGCCGCTCGGGTTCACCCCGGTGCCGATCACCGGCCAGACTTTCGCCGTGCTGCTCGCCGGTGCGTCGCTGGGTGCGCGCCTCGGCGCCTCCAGCCAGTTGCTGTATCTCGCCGCCGGTGCGGTCGGGTTCCCCGTCTTCACCGGAGGCGGCTCCGGCTTCGAGTACTTCACGGGTGCGACCGCCGGCTACCTGGTCGGGTTCGTGTTGGCGGCGGCGCTGGTCGGTCGGCTGGCCGAACGGGGCCAGGACCGCAACGTGAACACCGCCATCACCGCCTTCCTGGCCGGGTCAGCGGTGATCTACATCTGCGGCGCGGCGGGCCTGATGATCACTGCCGGCATGGACGCCACCACCGCCATCGCCCAGGGCGTGACGCCGTTCGTCTTCGGCGACTTGCTGAAGGCCGTGGCCGCCGGCCTCCTCCTCCCGGTCGCCTGGAAGCTGAAGGGCTCCGGGTAACCCGAAAACCGCGTACCCAGGGTTGCTCGGTACGTATACGTCCCTATCAGCCCACGGTTCGCACGGTCAGCGAGGTGACGGATCAGTTGACGAGCGTGGTCAGCGGATCCCCCGCCGACGAGAAGTCCTCGTAGGCGATGTTGAGACTCGAACCGTTCAGCTTCACGGAGTAGCCGATCAGGCTCCCGTTGATGCTGCTGTTCGATGAGCCGGAGAACTCGATCTGGCCGCGGGGGGCATAGACGATCCCCTCCCAGTAACTGTTGCTGCCGGACATTTTCACAGCCGGAAAATCGCAGTTGTCCGAGTGCTCGGCGTTGTCGTTCTTGCGACCGTCCGAGAACGCCAATAGCCCGTTCCAGTAGGGAGTGAACGTCTGGTTGGAGCCGGAGATCGCGATCGTCCCCTTGTCGCGGTTGCTCGACGTCGGCGCCGCCACCAGTGTCACCTTGCCCGAGAGATCGGAGTCGCCCACGTCGAACTCCTGGCCCGAGACATAGACACCGTCGGGGACAACGCCGCTGGCGTTGGCGTAGTCATCGAGCACCAACTTGCCCGACACGTACGCGTACGCGTCGCCTGCCGCCAAGGTCGCCGCCTGCACCGAACCGTTCCCGCCGGCCGAATTCGGCAGAAAGTCGAGGATGTCGTAGTTGACCGGCCAGTCGCGAGCGGTCCCGGTGGTGTCCCAACTGATGCCGCCCGCGGTGCCACCGCTGCTGACTCGGGTCGCATCCCCGTTGACGCTGTTGCCGCTGCCGCCCACCTTGACCTGGTGGTTGGAGTGAACGTCACCGTCGACGGTGGTGTCCGAACCCGACCAGTCGAGGGTCTCGTCACCGCAGGTGCGCGATCCGGCAAAGATGGCATAGCCGTGGCCGCTGGTGGCCGTGCATTGGGCGAGTGCCGTCGCCGACGTAGCCAGATTGGATCGGCCCAACAATTGGGACAGATAGGCATCGTTCCCTGCCCCGATGGTCGCTCGCCAGTAACCGCCGTCGGGCTGCACCACGACCGAGACATCGACGCCGTCGTGCACGTACCCGTTGGCGGCGGCCTGCGCGACACCCACGGCGACTGGGTCGAGCCCACCGGTGCAGTGATCCCACGCCGCGGCCATGGCGGCGTGATCCGCTGCATTCTGGAGGTGGCCACGCTCCCGGTAGACATTGCCACCATCGATCGCCAGAGCCGCGATACCGATGATCCCCAAGAGTGACGCCGCCACCCAGATGACGACGGTGCCGCGCTCACGCGCGTCACGGATGCAGGCACGGGCGGTACGAACGGACATCTCTTTCACCTCAGGGGCTTGCGGTGCAGGGCGTGGACTGGAGGACGTGGGCGGTCTCGGTGTCGACGAGGTCGACGGCTCCCCCGGCGAACTGTCGCATGATCGGCGTGATCAGCGCCATCGAGTACGAGACCGTCACCGCGACCTGATTCGGAGCCGGACAGGTGACCGTCACGTCGGCGAGACTCAGAGACGGGAAGTCGACGGTGTCGATCGTCGCCATCCGAGCACCCATTGGGTCAGCCGGGTGAAAAGCGGCGTAGATCGCACCTTCCTGGGCCGCTTCCTGCACGGCGGCATGGATGAAGTATGCGCGACCGAGGTCCGCCACCCCGGCCACGACGAGGAGCAGCAACGGCACGACGAGGGCCATCTCGACCAGGACCGCTCCTCGCTCACGCATCGCGATCAGAACTCCTTCACGATCGAGCGCTTGGTGGTGGACTCGATGACCACCCCGTCGATGAAGGAACTGAGAACCGGCACCACCACCTCGAACGGTCGTCTGACGGTGACGACGATCCGGTCTCCGTTGGTGATGCTGGTGGGATCGACCGCACTCCCCGCACAGTCCAAGTACGTGGCAGTGCCCGATCCGTGGTCGTAGGCAAGGGTGATGTCGCCGTCGCCGGGGGTGCCCAGGACGCCGAACCGCTTTGCCGCCGCACGCATGCCGTCGCAATCGGCATAGCGAGGAACCGAGCTGACGCCGGGCCCGGTGGCGATCGCGTAGCGGGCGGCTTCCCGTGACGCGTTGACAACCGTGTTGGTCGAGGCGATGTACCGACCGAACTCGAAAATGCCGAACAAGAGGAGGAGGAGCAGCGGCGCGACCACCGCCATCTCGACCAGCGCCGCACCTCGTTCGGTCCGCCGCGTGTGAGAGTGGCGCTCGAGGCGCTGCGGGCGCGACGGCGTGTCACGATCACGCACGCGTCGAGTTCGCCTCACCCCACCACTCCCATGGCTCAGATCGCCCCACCCGCTACCGGCCGCTAGGTCTCCGATCGACGACTCGCGTTACAACGGGAAGAAGGGAAATCGAGGGCACGGCGCGGACCGCATCGCGCCCGGCGGGCGTATCGACAGCTGGTGATGATTCCCAGTCAGGAGGCGGCGCGCACGATCCGGCGGACCAGACGGGTGGCGAGCAGCACGACGAGAACGACCGCCCCCGGCGAGATGGCCGGCTTCCATCTCACGCCATCGGGGCCGATGACGTAGGCACCCACCGGTCGGGCCATCAGCCCGACGCCGCCGCCTTCGCCCGATCCCCCCGTCTTGGCGTCGTTGCCGCCTCCTCCCCCGCCGCCGGCGAACACCATCGACGCCGGGATCACCGTGACCCCGTTGCGTTCGACGGGTTCCCCGTACACGGTCGTGGTTGTGACGAGGTTCTTCAACCGGTCCAGCACCGACCCCACGACAGCACCCTGTGGCTCATCCATCTCGTTCCCTCCTCGCACTCTTCACCCCCCTCTCTACCACCACCCCACCCCAACCCGGGCGGGGGAGTGCCCCGAACCCAGGGTTCCCAGATACCGTGGCGGTACTCCTGAGCCCACGGTTGGAGAGTGGCCGGCGAACCGTGGGCTCCCAGCTACCGCGACGGTACTCCTGAACCCAGGGTTCGGGGCACTCCCCCTCAGTCGTCGAGGGCGGCTTCGGCGAGGGCGGAGGTTTCGAAGTCCTCGCCCAGATAGGCCTTGATCACGTCGGGGTTGCGCTGGATATCGGCGGGCTCGCCCTCGGCGATCGTACGACCGAAGTCGACCACCAGCACCCGGTCGGCGATGTCCATCACCAGACCCATGTCGTGTTCGACCAGCAGGATCGTGATGCCCAACTCGTCCTGGATGTCGAGGATGAAGCGGGCCATGTCCTCGGTCTCCTCGAGGTTCATGCCGGCCACCGGCTCGTCGAGCAGCAGCAATTCAGGATCCATCGCCAGCGCCCGGCCCAACTCGACCCGCTTTTGCACACCGTACGGCAGCAGCCCCACCGGGTACTTGCGCCACCGCTCGATCTCCAGGAAGTCGATGATGTCCTCGACGCGCATCCGGTTCTCGAGCTCTTCCTTCTTGGCCCGCCCCACCCAGAGAGCCCCTGAGAGCCACCCATGTTTCATCCGAATGTGTCGTCCGGTGAGGATGTTCTCGAGCACGGTCATATGGGCGAAGAGGGCAATGTTCTGGAAGGTGCGGGAGATGCCCAACTCGGCGGTCTTGTTCGGTTTCACCCCGAGGATCGACTGGCCCTTCCAGCGGATGTCGCCCTCCTGGGGGCGGTACACCTGGTTGATGCAGTTGAAGATGGACGTCTTGCCTGCGCCGTTCGGCCCGATGATCGAGAACAGTTCACCTTCCTCGACGTGGAACGACACACCGTCGATCGCCTTGACTCCCTTGAAAGACAGACGAACGTCGTCGAACTCCAGCAAGATGCGACGATCGGTCACGACAGCCACCGCTTCCGCCGCTTGTAGTGCTTGACGTCGCGGAATGACTTGCGCCCCTCCCCAGAGAGTCCGAGGTAGAACTCCTGGACATCTTCGTCCTTGAGCAGCTTCTCGGGCGAGCCGTCCATCACGACCTTCCCGGTCTCCATCACGTAGCCGTGGTGGGCGATCGACAGCGCCATGTTGGCATTCTGTTCGATGAGCAGCACCGCAGTTCCCTGTTGGTTGATCTCGACGATCACTTCCTTGACCTGTTGGACCAGCATGGGGGCAAGGCCAAGGGAGGGCTCGTCGAGGATGAGAATCTTGGGATCCTGCATCAGTGCACGGCCGATGGCGAGCATCTGCTGCTCACCTCCTGACAAGTAGCCGGCGACCGCCTTGTGACGATCGGCCAGGCGCGGAAACAGGCTCATCACCCGGTCGTAGGCGTCGTCGAACGGCCCGGCATTGACATATGCTCCCGCCTTCAGATTGTCGTCGACCGTCATCTCCGCGAAGACCCTGCGGCCCTCCATCACCTGGCTCACACCCTTGCGAACGATGTAGGAAGGGTCCTTCCCGGTGATCTCCTCACCGTCCAGGGAGATGTGACCCTTCGTGACATCGCCGTCATGCACGTCGAGGAGGCCGGTGATCGCCCGCATCGTGGTGGTCTTGCCTGCGCCGTTCGCTCCGAGGAGCGCGACGATCTGGCCGTCGGGGACATCCAGTGAGATGCCGCGCAGCACGAGCACCACGTCGTTGTAGACCACCTCGAGGTTCGAGACCATCAGCATCGAGTTCGTCCCGCGTCACTCGTCGGGCGAACGGGCGCGGGGTGGGCAAGCCGAAGCCTGCCCACCCCCGCCGTCGTCAGCCGCCGAAGCAAGGCGCCGTGAACTCGAACGCGGCCGCCACTTCGCCAACGAAGAAGTCCTGGATCAACTCCGATCCGGTCGTTCCGCCGTCAGGCGCGGAGCCGATGGTCTGGTTGGCACCACCGGCAGCGGTGTACTTCTCCAGGCTCGGCTTGAACATGGCGATTGCGCGTGTCGCGTAGGTATTCGGGTCGTCGGGCGGCGAGAAGCTCTGGTCGGGGGCCAAACCGTTGAAGCTGAACCCTTCGATGGTCAGAGCCGCCGCCTTGATCCCGGCTCGGGTCATGTCGCCGCTGTCGGCTGCCCGGCGCAGCACCTCTTCGGCGAGCTGCGCCTCCAGCCATCCAACCACAAATGCGTCGGACGGACGGAGATCGGGACGGGCCGCCAGCATGGCGTCGCGCAGCGCGCCCATGCCCGGCACATCGGTTCCCCAGGCCACGTTGTAGGCCGGCTGGAAGTAGGCGGCGTCGAGCAGTGGCGCCAACCCCGTGTCGAGCAGACGGAAGTCGTAGCTCGGCACCGCGCCCGTCCACAGACCCTGGAAACCGGCCTGGGCCGCTCCCTGGAGGAGGACGGCGAAGTTCGTCGGGTTCACGGTGGCGAAGACAATGTCGGCGCCACTCTGGACGATCCCAGTGATGACCTCGGTCTCAGGGTCGTCACCTGCGGGCGTGACCAGACCTTCGCCGTCGAAGACGAGATCCAGGCCCAACTCGCTGATCGCGTGCTTGGCACCGAAAGCTGAGTCCTGCCCGTACTCGCCGGGGAACGAGACCACCGCCCAGGTGGGCGCCCGACCGTTCTCTTGCTCGAACAGGTTCGACATGAACTCGACGACGTTCATGCCCTCGAAGCAGTAGTTGGTTTGCTTCTCGAGCACGGCATTGCCGTCGAATTCGGGAATACCCCATCCCGAGTACCACGTCAGCGGGATGGCCACCACGTCGTCTTCAATGATGAGGTCGATGATCTGCGCAGTCTGCGGCGAGCCGGTCGACTGGCTGATGATCGCCACCCGATCGCGCATCGCCTCGTACTGGGTCCTGTGCTGATCCGGGTTGTAGTTCGTATCCAGCACCTCGACCACTATCTGGCGGCCGGCGATTCCGCCACCCTCGTTGACCAGATCCCAATAGACCTCCTGGGCGGCGACGATGTCCTGCACGAGGGGTGAGAAGATCCCCGTCATATCGGCCAGCAGGCCGACGGTGATGGTGTCCTCAGTCACGCCCACGTCGAACATGACATCGCCCGGCGCCTCCGGTTCGGTCGTGTCGGGAGCGGTCGTGCCGGTGTCTGCCGGCGCCGTCGTCGTCGGTGCCGCAGCAGTGGTGGTCGTGTCCGCCGTATCCCCGCCGCATGCTGCAACGAGCATGGCGAGAACGGTGGCCAACACGAGCCAAATGCGTTGCGTACTCACTCGTTTCGTCCTCCTGGTTGTCCCTGTTCATCTGCGGGAAGGCCCGCAGCCCTCTCGAGGCGCGCGGCGCCCCGAAATCTCAATAAGTGAACGGCCACCCCTTCCAATAGTTCCTGACCCTCAGCCAAATGCCATACAGCCCGAGTGGCTCGAAGATGAGGAAGATGATGATCAGTAGGCCATAGAGCAACAGGTTGAACTGGAACACCGACAGTCCCGGGCCGATCGCACTCGTACCCAGCAACCCGAAGTCGGTGGGACCGGTCGACACGATGAAACCGGCGGCGTCGGCCCCCAACCCTTCCCCCCGGGAGACATGGGCCAGCCAGGCCGTGAGGTTCTCCACCATTCTCGGTACGAGGACCACGAAGAAGGACCCCAACAGGACGCCCGCCGTCGTTCCCGCTCCCCCGATCAGCACGATGGCGATGATCTCGACCGACAGTAGAAGATCCCATACCTCGGGAACTCTACTGCCGAAGTAAGAGGCGAGAAGGGCGCCAGACACCCCTGCAAAGAACGACGAGATGCCGAAAGCGACCGCCTTGTAGCGTGCTTCGTCGACTCCCATCACTTCGGCGGCCACGTCGCGGTCGCGAATGGCGGCGAAGGCCCGGCCGACGCGGGTCCTGGCAAGGTTCTTGTGCAGGAATGTGAAGAGGACGAGGAGGATCATCACCAGCAGGTACTGCTTGGCCTGCCGTCCCAAGTCGATCCCGAACCAGGGGCCGGCGGACGCGAAATCGATCAGGGGGGTCTCCTCCTTCCAGATCCGAAGCTGGAACCTGGGCCACTCCCTGCCCAGCCCCGGACCACCCGAGAGACTCCGCCAGTTGCGGAACACATGGTCACCGACGAACACCAGCCCGAGAGTGACGAATGCCAGGTACAGCCCACGGACGCGGACTGCGGTGGGTGCGACCAGCAGTCCCACGACACCCGCCACGATCCCGGCAGCCGGCAGCCAGATCCACATCGGCAGCCCGTAGCCCATCAGTCGTGCGGTCTCTGTTCCCCCAAGCAGGACCGCCGTATATGCGCCCACACCCATGAAGAACGCGTGCCCGAGCGAGACCTGGCCGGCGATTCCAGTCAGGAGATTCAACCCGAGAGCGGCGATGGCGAGAATGCAGGCGTGCCCGAGTTCCACGAGCCAAATGTTCGACCCGAGCCACTTCAGGCCCGGGATCCACTGGAGCGGGAGTGTGATCGCCACCACCATGAGGAGGACGAACATCGTCTTCTTCGTCGTGCTGGGGAAGATGGCCTGGTCAGCCTCATAGCTGGTGAACAGCAGGGGTCGGCCTCTCATGACTGTGGCTCCGCAGTCATACCCGTCGTATCTCCTCGGTGCCGAACAACCCGTACGGCCGCACCAAAAGGAACCCGAGCATCAGGAGGTACGGGACGATGCTGCCGAAACCGACGCCAAGGATGTGGGAGTAGCCGGCAGCATACGTGCCGATAAGAACCTCGGCCGTGCCGACCAGGAACCCGGCTATCACCGCGCCGAACACCGAGTCGAGACCGCCGATGATGATCGCAGGGAAGGCACGGAACACCACGAAGGCGGTGGTATTCGACACCCCGGCGGCGCGCGGTGAGAGCGAGGCGAAGATGCCGGCCACTGCGGCCAGCGCGGCACCGATCGCCCACGAAATGGCGAAGATCCTGCCCACGTCGATTCCCTGCGCCTGAGCCGCTTCCTGGTCGAAGGCGGTGGCACGCATCGCGATCCCCATTCGTGTCTGGAAGAACCAGGCGACGAGGGCGAAGCAGACCATTGCCGCCCCGAACGTGACGATCTGTGTCGTGCTGATGTTGACTCCGAAGATGCTGGTCAGTTGCAAGCCCCACGGGTCGCCCAACGGACGGGCTCCCTGCCCGATGAAGTCGTCGGTGATCGTGCGCACGACGATGTCCACGCCCACGGTGATGATCGCCACGGAGAAGAGCGGCTCACCGATCATCGGCCGGATGAAGAGACGTTCCACCACCAGACCCACGATGCTGGCCGCTATCACCGCGCACAGCGCGGAGAGGCCCCACTTCAGCCACAGCGGGGCGTCACCCATGAAGCGGCCAGGGATCTGATAGATCACGGCGAAAGCCGCCGCCAGGAACGCGCCGACGGCAGCCAGGGCGCCGTGGGCGAAGTTGACCACCTGCGTGGCCTTGAAGATGATCACGAATCCCATGGCCAGCAGGGCATAGATGGCGCCGAGTCCAAGCCCGTTCAGCAGCGCGAACAGAAACTTGTCGAAGCCGGTCGCCCCGAGTTGGGCCAGAACCGGGATGATGGGCGTCAAGACCTGTACATCTCTTCGATGAGGTCTCTGAACATGTTCTCCATCGCGGACCGCTTCAGTTTCTGGGTCGCGGTCAGCTCGCCGTCTTCGTGGTCGAGTTCCTTGGGGATCATCTTGAACTTCCGGATGTTCTCGACTCGGGCGAACTTCTTATTCGTCTCGTCCACCACACCCTGGATCAGCTCGAGGACTTCGGGCTTCTCACTCAGGTCGCGATAGGTGGTGTAGGGGATGTTGCGACGGGTGGCCCAGTCCCCGACGGTGTCCAGCTCGACCCCGATGAGGGCGGCGAGATACTTGCGTCCCTCGCCGACCACCATCGCCTCCTTGACATACGGCGACGTCTTGAGGCTGTTCTCGATCTCGGACGGCGAGATGTTCTTGCCTCCGGAGGTGATGATGATGTCCTTCATCCGGTCGACGATCTTCACGTGGGTCCCGTCCACCCACTCTCCGACGTCGCCCGTCTTCAACCAGCCGTCGTCGGTGAAGGTCTCGACGGTCTTGTCCGGCTTGTTCCAGTAGCCCTTGAAGACACCGTCGTGCTTGGTCTGGATCTCGCCGGTTTCCTCGTCGATACGCAGACCGATCCCCGGGTAGGGGACACCGACGGTGCCGAGCTTCATGTCGCCCACCGGGTTGTATGTGGCGATCGCCGAGTTCTCCGTCATCCCGTACAGCTCGTACACGTCGACGCCCAGGCCGTGGAAGAACTCGATGACCTCGGGGGCAATGGCCGCCGCGCCGGTGCCGGCCCACCGTGCTCGCCGCAAACCGATGCGCTCGCGCAGGGCCCGGAACACCAACGGGTAGCCGATGGCGTACACGAGGCGCGACGCCAACGTGTGAGAGCCGCCGTTCTTGACACGTTCGCGGCCGACGAATTGGGCCATCTTGAGGCCGATTCCGAACCAGACTCGCTTGAAGAAGGTCCCGTCCCTGCCTTTGATGACGATCCCGGCGTGGATCTTCTCCCAGATGCGGGGCACTGCGAAGAAGAGCGTCGGCTGGATCTCGCGCAGGTTCTCCTGCACCGTCTCGATCGACTCGGCGAAGTTCAGCACGGGCCCGAAGGCGACACTGGTCCAGGTCGAGAAGATCCGCTCCGCCACATGGCACAGGGGGAGATAGGTGAGGATCTGGTCGTCGGGAGTCGGGAACATGTTGTCCCGCATGCGGCGGTCGGCGTTGATGAGGACGCTGCGACAGTAGGTGAAGTTGGAGTTGGAGAGCATCGCCCCCTTGGGAGGGCCGGTGGTGCCGGACGTGTAGACCAGGGTCATGATGTCGTCGGGTTCAGCGGCCGCCATCCGCTCCGCCACGGCGGTGGGATGCGCCTCCTTGTGCTGGCGGCCCAACTCGAGGAAGTCGTCCCAGAAGATGAAACGGTCGTCGTCGCGCAGCTGACGGAATCCCCGCGGCTCGACATGGATGATCTTCTCCAGGTCGGGGAGGGCGTGGATGACCTCGAGCACCTTGTCCGCCTGCTCCTGATCCTCTGCCAGGTGGATCTTCGAGCCGGAGTCGGATAGGAGGTATTCGACCTCGGGGGCCGGGTTGGTCGGGTAGAGACCCACGGTGATGCCGCGGACCGCCACGGTGGCGACGTCGAGGATCACCCACTCGGGCCGGTCCTCGGAGTGGATCGACACTCGATCGCCGACGTCGAGACCGAGGGCGAGGAGGCCGTGGGCGGCGGTCTCGACGAGATCCCAGAACTGACCCCAGGTGATCTCCTGCCAGATCCCGAAGTCCTTCTCGCGCATGGCGACGGCCGTCGGCATCTCTGCAGCACGGTCGCGAACCATCGCCGCGACGGTCGCATACCCCGTCTGGACGGGTGCCGCTCCTGAGGCGCCGATCGTCGTCGTCATCCGAGTTCCTCCTCCTCGTCGGACGGGAGGGGAATATAGAGGGATCAGCGTCGCGAACGCGCAGCAGGACCCGTAAAAAGACGCGAAATCGCCGGATTCGGCGTCATCAGGTCGAAGATCGCGGAACCGGCCGAGACGATGGCGGAGGCGTGGGCGGGCTCAGGCGCCTTCGACCCACTCGGCACCCCCGGGCCAATGCTCACGCTTCCAGATCGGAACCCGCTGCTTGAGTTCGTCGATCACGAACCGAGCCGCTTCGAACGCGTCACCCCGATGGGCAGTGCTGACAGCCACGGCCACCGACGCCTCGCCGACGGCGACCTCGCCGATGCGGTGCTCCACCACGACCGCGAGCACCGGCCACTTCTCCCCCGCCTCCAGGCAGATCTCCCGCAGCTTCGGGGCGACGTGCTCGGCGTATGCCTCGTACTCGAGATGGGTCACGCCAGTCTTGCCGTCCGAGTGGTCGCGAGCGGTGCCGAGGAACAAGGCAGTCGCGCCGGCAGCCGGCCGACCGACCTCGGCGACGAGGGCTGCGGGGTCGAGTGGCTCCTCACGCAGAGCCACGCGGATCGACGGTTCCATGCCGGGTACGGTAGGCCACGAGGACCGGACACAAAACACCGGGGCTGCCGTACGCTGGTCGCAGATGAGCGACGACCTCTTCTCGCAGATCTTCGAGATGTTCAACCAGCCCGGACCGGTCAACCTGCGGCTGGCGGGGGAGGTCGCTCGACATCTCACCGGTGAGCGCCAGCCGGTCGATCCGTGGGCAGCCGAGGAGTTCCGCGAGCTCACCCGCCTGGCGGAGTACCGAGTCGAGCAGGTGGCGCCTTTCGCCGTCGCGCCTGCCTCCGATGTCCTCCCCCTCGACGGCCGCGAGTGGGCGGATCGCAACCTGGAGGGATTTGGCTACCTCGTCGAACCATTCGGTCAGATGGTGGACGTCTCCGCCGCCGGACCGGCGGGCGAGATGCTCAAGCCGCTCGGGCCCGCGCTCGCCGGCATGCAGTTGGGGACCCTGGTGGGATCTCTGGCGGGGTGGGCGATGGCCGGCTACGACACCGGTCTCCCGCTGCGGGGCGACGACACGATCTCGTTCATCGTGCCCACCATCGACGCCTTCGCCGCCGACCACGGCTTCGACGCCCGCGAGGTGCGGCTGTGGGTGGCGCTGGAGGAGGTCGCTCATCGGGGCATCTACCGCGTGCCGTTCGCGGCGGAGGCTGTCGTGAGCCGGCTGGCGTCGCTGGCCGAGACGATGCGGGTGTCCCCGGATCGTCTCATGGACCTCATGGGCGGCCTCGACCTCGCGTCGCTGGGGGAACAGAGCATCGACCCGGAGAAGCTCGCCGGTCTCTTCGACACTCCCGAGACCCGGGCGGCTGCAGAGGAACTGTCCGCGCTGCTGGGGCTGATCTCCGGCTACCGGCGGCTGCTCGTCGAACGCGCCTCGGATGGACTGCTGCCGGGTCTCGCCGCCATGGTGGGTGCCAGGGACCTGGCGCGGAACCTGGGATCGAACCTGCGCGGCTCGCCCATCGCCGCCGCTTTCGTGGACACCGAGGACATCGAGCGCGGGCGCTCGTTCTGTCTGGAGGTGGAGCGTCGCTTCGGCGAGGACCAACTCGCCTCGATCTTCACGCGCGAGGGGCGTTTCCCGACTGCCGCCGAGGTCACCGATCCGGTCGCTTGGGCGGCCCGCGTCCTCCTCGACGACCTCGACTGACCCGAACCGTGGGTTCCCAGCTACCGCCGCGGTAGCTGGGAACCCAGGGTTCGCAGCTACCGCCACGGTACTCCTGAGCCCACGGTTCGGCCGGGTTGCGGCTGGGGCGGGAGGCGGGGATAGAGTCGTCCCACCCTGACGCGAAAGGCAGTGCGATGGCGGCTGAGATCGGCGCACCTGCCCCCGACTTCACCCTCCTGAACCACGACAGGCAAACGGTCAGCCCGGGCGACCTGCGAGGGCGCAAGACGCTGATCGTGTTCATCCCGTTCCCCTTCACCCGCGTCTGCACGTCGGAGTTGTGCTCGCTCCGGGACAACATGTCGACGCTGGAAGCCGCCGACACGAACGTCGTCGTCATCACCTGCGACTCGTATGGATCGAACCGAGCCTGGGCCAAGGCGGAAGGAATCACTTACCCGATCCTCAGCGACTTCTGGCCGCATGGCGAGGTGGCCAAGGCATACGGGTGCTTCAACGAGGCGCTCGGGGTCGGCGACCGGTTCACCTACGTGCTCGACTCCGACGGGATCGTCAGGAAGATCATCTCCGCCGAGTCGTTCGGGACGGCCCGCGAGTTCGGTTCCTACGCCGAAGCGCTCGCCGCGATCTGAGTCTCAGCCGAACAGGACGCGCCACCCGGCGGCGATGGGGTTGGGAGCGGTGGGGGCGGGAAGCGAGGCGAGCACGTCACCCATCAAGTCGTCCGGCAGCGACCCGACGACCGCCCAGGTGACACCGTCCGACTGCCACACCGTGGTCTGCAGCCAGTCGTTCTCAGCGAGGACGGCCGTGGGCTCCCCGCCGTCGATTGCAACCACGGCGACCATGAACACACCATCGCCGTAGACCCCGACATGACCGCCGGAGGCCTCGTAGGTGGCGGCCAGCTCCATCCCGCCCACCATGTCGGGCAGCCACGCCGCGACCGGTTGATACACGTGTTCGACGACTTCGGCGGTGATCGCGAACGGGATCGACAGCTGGATCAGACGATCGATCGGTTCGAACTCCACCAGGTCGGTCACGCAGGCCACCGAGCCGTCGGCGTCGAGCAGCTGGCGGTGGACGATCGCGCCGGTCTCCTCGTCGACCCACACCCTGGCGCGCTCCACCCCGTCCCGGGCGAGTGTGACGACCTCCGCCTGACGCCCGCGGTGCTCATCGGCCTCGGACGCCACCACCGCGTAGTCACCGAGCGACGGCTGCGCACCGGTGACGGTGACTGTCTTGATCGGTCCGCCGGCCGGGCCGGTCGAGACGGAGCCGCCGGTCAGAACCTTCACCATCGCCAGCGGATCCGACATGACGGTGGTCTGGCCGATACGGGTCACGTCGACGGTGGCGTCGACGAAGCCATCCTCGCCCCGGCACGCCATCGTCTGGCGAGCCGAGTAGCGGGCACGGGGATCACCGCTGATGAGCATCGCCACCTCGGAGTTGTCGGCGGGCGGCAGGGACGAAGTGGCTGCCAGGATGGCGCCCACCTCGGCCACATCGACCGCCGGTCCGCCTTCGGACGCCACGCCGATCAGTCCGAGCGCGCCGATGCCGACCACGGCCGCGGCCGCCACC
>CAZCRP010000025.1:0-16470 GCA_964501055.1 uncultured Acidimicrobiaceae bacterium | reverse complement strand
AGCGGCCGTCACGGCCCGTCGCACGTCGTCGGGGGTGGCGTGCGCCACCGAGGCGAGGACATCCCCCGAGGCAGGGTCCAGGGTCTCGAACGTCGATCCGTCGGAGGAGTCAACGAAATTTCCGTCGATGAACAGTCGGCTTTCCAGCTCCGTCACGGGTCCTTCCTTTCTCGCGGCGGCGCCACCATCAGATCATCAGATCTCCGCCGTTGATGTCGATCGCCGCACCGGTGATGTATGCGGCGTCCTGGGAGACGAGGAATCGCACCACTGCTGCCACCTCCTCGGGGCGTCCGAGTCGAGCGATCGGGAACGAGGCGGCATATTCCTCCATCCGCTCCTGGCTGATGGTCGCATGGATCATCTGCGTCTCGATCAGGCCGGGGCACACGGCGTTCACCGTGATGCCGTCGCCGGCCACTTCGGACGCCAGATGGCGCGTGAAACCCAATACTCCCGCCTTGGCAGCGGTGTAGTGGGCGCCTCCGACCGTGGAGATGTTCTTGCCGGCGGTAGAGCTCATGTTGACGATGCGCCCCCAGCCCCGGCGCTGCATCCCCGGTACGACGGCTTGCGAGCAGAGGAAGGTTCCCTTGAGATTGACGTCGACGATCGAGTCCCACTCGGCTTCGGCCATGTCGACGACCGGAGTGGGGCGAAGATTGCCCGCGCAATTGACGAGGATGGTGACGGGTGTGAGATCGCGATCGATCTCCGCCACGAGCGATCGCACGGAGTTCGAGTCGGCCACGTCGAGGTGGGCGGCCCTCGCCTCGCCGCCGACCTGGTGGATGGCCTCGGCAGTGATCTTCGCTCCGTCGTCGTCGATGTCGGCGACCACCACGACGGTCCCGTCGGCGGACAGGCTCAAGGCGACGGCCCGTCCGATGTCACCGCCGGCTCCGGTGACCAATGCTGTTTCCCGCAACGCGTGCCTCCTGGCGTGATCCGACGTCGTCTGCCACCGGCCACCCATCACCTCGTGCCGCCGTGCTGTCAGCAGGGAGACACGCCCGCGATTTCATCCGACCTGGCTTTTGTCGATGGTAAACGATTTTGATTAACGGCGTCGGGCGGGCCCGGTTGTTGCATGACGCCGAAGGGAGCAGGGCGTCAGACGAAGGCGAGTGGCAGGGCAACCGCTCTCCGGCGCTGCATGCTCCGCCACACGGCCTCGGTGAACTCCATGTACTTCACGCCGGTGGCGAAGTCGGTGAGCTTGACCTGCTCCAGACCCCGAATCGAGTTGACGAACTCCTCCTCGACCCGCCACCGTCCCACCTCCGTCGGCGGCACGTCGAGCGGCTCCAGGGCGGCACCACCGCGACGGGCGCCGAATAGCCGGCCGCGCTCGAAGCGGAGGATTCCCTCCGTTCCCGCCAAGGTGGCGCGGGCGGACGCCGGGCCCGTGCATTCCGATATCTGGAAACGGGCTTGCGCCCCGCTTACCAGCCGCGCGAGCACGTCGACGTGATCGGGGATCCTCACCGCGCGCAGCCGTCCGGCCGGGTCCGTCCGCTGGGGCACCGACACGCTGCCTGTCGCGAACACCTCGGCTGCTTCCCCCACCCACCGCATGACGGACTCGTACCAAATGCCGAGCGACATGATGTTGAACCCGGACAGATCGAAGTCCTGACGCCAGTGCAGGGGTGCGCCAGGGTCGGGAAAGTCACCGCTCCGCGCCTCGACATCCACCGTCAGCAGGCGACCGACGAACCCGGTGGACAACAGCCGGCTGATCGTGGCGTCCACCTCGAACGAGAGCGGGGAGGGGACGATCTGGGTGACGAGATCCGGACGGAGGCGGGCCGCCGCCAGCATCTCGTGCGCCTCGCCCGCGTTCATGGCCATGCGTGCCTCACACAGCACGTGTTTCCCGGCGGCGATCGCGGCGAGGGTCACCGAATGGTGCATGTACGGCCATGTACCGATCAAGACGGCATCGACTCCCGGATGGGCCACCAGTGACCGCCAGTTCTCACTCACCTCCGGGATGGCCTGTGCCTCCGCGACACGCTCCGAGGAGTCGCGGGAGCGGTTGCACACTGCGACGATCTCGACGCCTTCCATCGCCCGCAAGCCCGGGATGTGGCGCTGCACGGTGTTCGCTCCGGCCCCGACGATCCCGACGCGTATCGGCGCCACTTCCACTTCTCGTCGCCTCCTCCGGTCGGATGGCCGAACGGCGAACTGTCACCGACGATGGAGACCACCGCGCGCCGGATCCGGCGCTGCTTGGAGTCGGACTTCGCCGCCGCCATGATACATCGGACCATTGAGGCAGAGACGGAGGTTCCCCGCCATGCGACGAAATCGGCTGAGGGAGCTTCTCGACGCAGGATCGAGTTCCCTGGGAACCCACGTGCACAGTCCGTGGCCGTCCGTGATCGAAATGGTCGGACATTGCGGACAGTTCGACTACGTCGAGTACGTGGCCGAGTACGCCCCGCACGATCTCCACACGATGGAACACCTCGCCCGCGCCATCGAGCTCTTCGACGAGTTCACGGGGATGATCAAGATCGAACAGGGTCCGAGCGGCTGGATCGCGGCGCGGGCGATGGGGGCGGGCATCCAGAATCTGCTGTTCGCCGACATCCGGACGGTGGCAGACGCCCGTGAGGCCGTCCGGGCGGTTCGTCCCGACACACCGGACGGTGGTGGTGATCACGGCGTGACGATGCGTCGCTACGTGCGGTTCGGGCGGGATGCCGGGACCCCCGAGTTCATCGATGCGCTGAACGGGGCGGTGGTGGCGATCATGATCGAGAAGCGATCGGCGGTCGAAGACATCGATGCCATCCTCGACGTCGAGGGCATCGACATGGTCCAGTTCGGACCCGCCGACTACGCCCTCAACGTCGGCAAGCCCCGCCGCTACGACGACCCCGAGGTGTTGGAGGCCGAGGTCCACGTGATCGAAAGGGCGCTCGCCCACGGCAAGCATCCACGGGTGGAGTTGGCCGGCCCGGCCGGCTACGAGCGCTATCTGGAGATGGGGGTCCGGCACTTCTGCGTCGGCACCGACGTCAGCATTCTCATGGAGTGGTTTCGGACGAACGGTGCGGAGATGCGACGGGTCCTGGGGGCGGTATGAGCGTTGGCGTCGGACTGAGCGTGTACTCCGGACTGGGTGCCGCCACCGTCGGATACCTCGACGCGGTGGCGGCGCCGTTCGACTCGCTCTGGTTTCCCGACCACCTCCAGTCGAACCCGGAGGGAGTGATGGAGGGATGGACGCTGTTCACGCACTCCCTGGCCAGATATCCGGACAAAGTGTGCGGACACCAGGTGCTGTGCAACGAGTTCCGACACCCCGCCCACCTGGCGAAGATGGCTGCCACCGCCCAGGTCCTGTCAGGGGGAAGGGTCGTGCTCGGGATCGGCGCGGGCTGGCTCCGGTCCGAGGCAGAGGCATACGGGTTGGACTTTCCCACCACCCCTGCGCGGGTGGCCCGGTTGCGGGAGGCGGTCACCTTGGTCAGGCAACTGTGGACGGGGGAACCGGTGACGATCGAGGGAGATCACTACCGGGTGCGCGAGGCGGTCTGCACGCCGTCACCGCATCCGCCGCCGCCGGTGATGATCGGCGGCTCCGGAGAACGACACGTTCTGGCCGCAGTCGCCGACCATGCCGACTGGTGGAACCACATCTATCGGGATCTCGAGGAGTTCTCCCACAAGCGGAGGGTGTTGCGTGCGCACTGCGAGGCGGGCGGGCGGGACCCCGAGGAGATCCTGTCCGTCATCGGCACCCAGGTGTTGATCGCAGACCGCGAGTCTGAACTCGATCGCATGCGTGCCCACGGCGCGGTGCGTGCGGTGGACCGCAACGGGCTGGCCGGCACTCCGGAACAAATCGGCGAGGCGTTGGGCGCGGCCGTCGACCGAGGCGCGGGCATGGTGATCGTCGGATTCGCCGACAGCCCGCGCCCTGAGGGCACCGAACTCTTCGCGCGGGAAGTGCTCCCTGGGCTCACCGGGCGATCAACCCCCTGAGCCGGACCCCGTCGCAGGTCGGTGCCGGCCGCCGAGCGCCGTTGTGACCGTGAGGAGATGCTGCACGAACTCCGCCGTGATCTCGACGCGGATCGACTCGGCGTGTCCCCCACGAGCCATGAGGAACGGTGAGTTGTCCCAGCTTCCGTCAGGGTTCTGAGCGGCGAGGAACCACTCACCCATGCGGGTCACATGGGCGAGGGACTCCGCTTCGCCTGTCGCCTCCAACAGGACCGATGCCCCCCACGCGAACTTGCAGACTTGCACCGAGTCGGTGTGGTCGAACTGGGCCTCGGTGCCCGCCACCGTCAGACCCAGGAACGCCCGCGCGAGATCCAGCGCCTCCGTCCTGCCTGTGGCCATGGCGTACCGGCCCAGGAACGCTGCTGCGATCCCCGGGTTGTAGAAGGCCTGACGTGGCGCGGTGAAGTCGGTGATGACCTGCCAGTCGTGCTCCTCGTCTCCGGTGGCGAGGATGAGGCCGGCCCCATCGGTGGCGGTGTGGAGGCGCCGCGGGAGGTCGGGCTGAGCATCGAACAGTGCCCGCATCCATCGGAACGCACCGTCGGCGAGGTCCATCTGTCCGGTCGTGAGGCCGGTCATCCCCAACTGCGCGGTGGGGAACAGGTCCTGACGTTCGCCCTGGCGATGATCGGGATGGGCGGCGAGCGCCCCCCCGGTCTCGGGATGCTGGTAGGCACGGAGGCGGCCCACGAGGCGGAGCGCGGTGTCGTAGCGTTCGAGGTGCCACGCACCGGAGGCGATGATCGCCAGCGGGTAGCTCGCCCACCGTGTTTCGAATCCCTGGCGCGGTCCGCCGGCTCGGAGGTCGCCGTTGTCGTCGAGCACCTCGCGTTCCATCCAGGACAGCACCGATGCCGCGGCGCTCCGGTGCCCCGCCAGGGCCAGCGCCCACGGCAGGCGGTAGTAGTGACAGTGCCTCGCCCCCGGATGCCCGTCGTCCCCGATCCTCGCCAGCAGCCAGTCTCCGGCGCGCCGAACTCCGTCGGACATCCGCCACGTCAGGGCCGCGATGTCGTCTTCTGCCGGGGGTCTCCACGTCGTCATCTCGCCTCGCTCTCAGTCGTTCCGGTCCGTCGATGTCGTCGACCGCGGCGTGACGCTCACCGGTGAACAGCCGGCAGCCTGGGACCGGAGCGCAGCATCGATCACGGCGACCGTGCTCCGCGCCGACCGGGCCGAACTCGACGGCTCCCTGCCGAGGCGGTGGGACTCGATCAGATCTGTCAGCCCCGCCGCCATGCCAGTCAGCGTGAACCGCGGCCGGAGCGGCTGTATCGAGGGTCCCGACACGCCGGTCGGAGTCCCGTCGCCGGTACGCGCGGCACGCGTCACGCGACCTCCGAGCGCGTCGATCGTGACCCTGCCATCACGGCAGACCACCTGGACGACCACGTCGGCGACCGAGGACTTCAGACCGGTGACGTACGCGCGGACGTCGTTGGAGAAGGCGATCGAGATGCAGGCGCCCGGGTCGAGGGCGGCATCGCGCCCACCATCACCACGGTAGGCGGTGCCGTAGCCCTCGTCGCCCGTCTCGAGCTCGGCACTCACCCACTGCGGGTCCGCGGAGGCGAGATGGATCGAGAGGTCGATGAAGTGGCTGAGGTTGCGGAACAGCATCGCGCGGGGTCCTCCGGCCTCGACGATGACCTGCGACAGCGGTCCGAGTGCCCCGGTGCCGACGATCGAGGCGGCTTCCGCCACCTCCGGCCTCCACCGCCAGGTGTGGTTGATTCCGACGGTGGCGCCGGCTTCGTCGATCTCGGTGAGCAGTTCGTCTGCTTCGGTGAGACTCGTCGTGAAGGGCTTCTCCGAGAAGACCATCGGCACCCCGGCGGCGAGACACCGCCTGATCATCGGCGCATGCAGGTGATCGGGTGTCGCCACCGAGACGAGGTCGAGCGTCTGGCTCGCGAGCATCGCATCTGCGTCCTCGAACGCGTCGATGCCCGGCCAGCGGGCGTCCCAGCGGTGGCGGAACGAATCTCTGGCTCCAGGGTCGAGGTCACAGACGGCCTTGAGGTCGATGCCGCCGACGGCGGCCATCGCCGACGCATGGCTGTAGGGGGCGGCAGTCCCCAGCGCGGGCCCCGACGCCGGTTCGGCGGCGTCCGCGCCGATCCAGCTCAGCCCGATGATTCCTGCCCGGAGCGGGGGGGTGGCGGCGGGTGTCAAACCGTCGAACCGTCCAGTCGGCCCGCGCTCCGGAGCATGTCGAGAACGCTGGCGGCCACCAGGTGATGGACATCGATACGAGTTCGGTCCGACATCGCCGCCATGTGCGGGGTCTGTATCACGTCGTCGCGTCCTCCGAGCAGGTCGTTCTCGGGATCGGGTGGTTCCGGGTCGCGAACGTCGAGCGCCGCCAACCTGATGCGCCCGTCGTCGAGCGCCGCCGCCAGCGCCGCCTCGTCGACGAGTCCGCCGCGGGCACAGTTGATGAACAGCGCGCCCGGCTTGGTGTGGGCCAGCACGTGCTCGTCGATGAGCCGCCGCGAATCGTCCTCCAACGATGCACAGATGGCGATGGCGTCGCTGCGGGCGAACACCTCGTGCAGACCCACCATCTCGAGCCCCGGCTCGGGCGGGTCGGGTGGACAGCGATCGTGGCCGATGGTGTCGAATCCGAAGGCTCGGGCCCGCTGCGCGAGGGCACGGCCGATGCGGCCGGTGCCGACGATGCCGAGCGTCTGACCCTCGAGCCGGCGGATCTCCCAGGCAGCGGGCAGGTTGCGTAGCACCCACTCGCCGGAGCGGGTTGCTTCGACCATCGGCAGCAACCGTCTCTCCATCGCCAGCAGCAGTGCCATCGTGTGATCGGCGACGTCCGCCGTGCTCGCGTTCACGTTGGCCACCCGGATTCCCGCCGCCGAGGCGGCGGCCAGGTCGACGGCGTCTCTCCCGACCGAGTAGCACTGGATTCCGACGCACCGTTCGAGCGAGCGGATCATGCGGGCGTCGACCTTGACGGTTCCACTCGAGATCATCACGTCGGCCCGCGGCGCGATCCGATCCCGGTCCGCCTCGTCTCGAGGAACGACCAGCGTCACCCCCGCCGCGTCGAGCGCCGCCTCCTCGATTTCGTAGGAGAAATCCCTGCTCCACGTCAACGGGTCGACGAACGTGACGAGCGGCCGTTGGGCTTCCGAGTGGGCGCTGCTCATTGAATCCGGTACTCCTGCCTGGAATTTCGATTGTCGGACTTTTACGGGCTGACGACGCGGCCCGCCGCGGTCACGGACTCGGCACAACCTACCAAGTGGACCCGGGCTGTGAGGAAGACGGCCACCGATTCGTCCTACAATTGTCCCAGTTCCCTGGTGGTTGGACGAGAGATAGGCGGAGGTGCGGGTGCGATACGCGGCACCGGCGACGATCGAAGAGGTGTGCGACCTTCTCCGGTCGACGTCCGCCGCCAGGGTGTTCGCGGGCGCGAGCGACGTCCTGCCGCAGGCGCGGGCAGGCCGCGCCCTTCCCGAGCTGTTGATCGACCTCAAGCGCGTGCCGAGACTGGTCTCGTTCGCCCACGACGATTCGAGTTGGACCATCGGTGCCGCCATCCCTGCGGCCGAGATCGTGGCGGACTCGACCTTCCGGACCGACTTCCCCGGCGTGGCGGAGGGGCTCGCGCTGATCGGCTCTGACCAGATACAGAATCGGGCGACGCTCGGCGGCAACCTCTGCAACGCCTCACCCGCGGCGGACACCGGACCTCCGATGGTCGTCAATGACGCTCGCGCCGTCCTCGCGTCCGGCGCCGGGTTTCGCACGATTCCCGTGGCGGAGCTCATGCTCGGTCCGGGGCGCACCTCACTCGCCGAAGACGAGTTCGTCGTGGAGTTCGTGATCGAACGCCCCGGCCGGGGCCGGTCGGATGCGTATCTCCGATTCACGCCGCGTACCGAGATGGACATTGCCGTGGTCGGGGCGGCCGCGCGGGTGACGGTCGACGGGACCGGCGTGTGCACCGAAGCGGGCGTGGCGCTCGGAGCGGTGGCGCCGACAGTCGTCGGGGTCGAGGGGATCGATTCGCTGCTGCGGGGTCGCAAGATCGACGAATCGGCCCTCGCCGAGGCAGCGGTGATGAGCATGGCCGCGTGTCGCCCGATCGACGACAAGCGAGGCACGAAGGAGTACCGGACGCATCTGGCGGGCGTGCTCACGAAGCGCGCCCTCCGGATTGCGGCCGCAAGGGCAGGAGATTCGACATGAAGACCCACGTGACATGCATGGTGAACGGCGACGAGATCGAGCTGCTCGTCGACGACGACGACACCCTGCTCGATGCCCTGCGGGACGGATTGCGCCTCACCGGAGTGAAAGAGGGCTGTGCCACTGGGGACTGTGGAGCCTGCTCGGTCTTGCTGGACGATCGTCTCACGTGCTCGTGTCTCGTCTTCGCGCCCGAGATCGAGGGTGCCCGCATCACGACCGTCGAGGGTCTGGCGGAACTCGATCGGCTGCACCCGCTGCAACTCCACTTCCTGGAGGGAGCGGCGCTGCAATGTGGGATCTGCACGCCCGGCTTCCTGATCGCCGCCAAGGCGCTGCTCGACCGCAATCCCGACCCGACCGAGGAGGAGGTGCGGTACGCCATCGCCGGCAATCTGTGCCGCTGCACGGGATATGACAAGATCGTGAGGGCGATCATGGACGCGGCGGCGGAGATGGCGGCGACACGGACGGGGGTGACCGGATGACCGACGGGGCATACAAGTGGGTGGGGACTCGCTCGATACGACCTGACGGTCTCGACAAGGTGACGGGTCGGGCGCTCTTCGGCGCTGATCGCCACCTCCCGGGAATGCTGATCGGGGTGGTTCTCCGCAGCCCGCACGCGCACGCCACCATCAGGTCGATCGACATCACAGAGGCTCGCGCCATGCCCGGCGTGAAGGCGGTCATCACCGCCGCGGACTTCCCCGAGATCAGCTCGGAGGAGGGAACGGCGGGAGAGTCCGCGGTGGATTACCGCGATCTCTCGCGCAATGTGATGGCGCGGGACAAGGTGCTCTACGTCGGCCATCCGGTGGCGGCGGTCGCCGCCACCTCACGCAAGGCGGCAGCCGCGGCAGCCGGGGCGATCGTGGTCGAATACGAGATCCATCCCCATGTGCTCGACGTCGATCAGGCGATGGCGCCGGGCGCGCCGATCCTCCATCCTGACCTCGTGACGAAAGGGGCCGAACCCACCGGCCCCACCAATGTGGCCAAGCGCACGGTCATCGAGCGGGGCGACGTCGCCTCCGCCTTCGACCGGGCTGACATCGTGGTCGAGCACGAGTTCACCACTCGCCAGGTCCATCAGGGCTACATCGAGCCCCACGCCGTCGTCGCAGAGACGGACGAGGACGGCAGGTCCGTCGTGTGGTGTTCCTCCCAGGGTCACTTTCTCGTCCGCAACCAGACCGCCAAGGTCCTCAAGTGGGATCCGTCGCGCCTCAGGGTGATTCCGGCCGAGATCGGCGGAGGCTTCGGCGGCAAGACGACGATCTATCTGGAGCCGCTCGCCGTCGTGCTGTCCGCCAAGTCGGGCCGCCCCGTCAAGATGGTGATGGGACGGGAGGAGGTGTTCATCGCGTCCGGTCCTGCACCGGGAGCGAAGGTACGCGTGAAGATGGGGGCGCGCAACGACGGAACGCTCGTGGCCGCCGAGGCGTGGATGGCCTTCGAGGCCGGGGCGTTTCCCGGCTCTCCCGTCGGAGCGGCCTGTCAGACGATCTTCGCCCCCTATGACATCCCTGACGTGTTCATCGAGGGCTTCGACGTCGTCGTGAACACCCCCAAGGTGGCGGCATACCGCGCTCCTGGGGCGCCGATCGCCGCCTTCGGCGCGGAAACGGTGATCGACGAGCTGGCCACTGCGCTCGACCTGGACCCGATCGAGTTCCGGTACCGCAACGCCGCCGAGGAGGGAGTCGAGTCCACCTACGGTCCCAGGTACAAGCGGATCGGCTTCAAAGAGACGCTGGCGGCCATTCGCGACCACCCGCACTACTCGGCGCCGCTCGGCCCCAACCAGGGTCGGGGGGTGGCGTCGGGGTTCTGGTTCAACGCCGGCCTCGATTCGTCGGCCACCGTCAGCATCCACGAGGACGGAAGCGCGTCGCTGCTCATCGGTTCACCGGATATCGGCGGCAGCCGGGCATCGATGGCGCTGATGGCGGCCGAGGAGTTGGGGATCGATCAGAAGCTGATCCGTCCCGCCATCGTCGACACGGACTCCGTCGGCTACACGGACGTCACAGGAGGCAGCAGGGTCACCTTCGCGACGGGCATGGCCGTGGTTGAGGCCTGTCGGCAGGCGGTCGCCACCCTGCGCGAGAGGGCGGCGACCATGTGGGGCGTCGAACCCGAACAGGTCGAATGGCAGGACGGACGCGCCCAGCACCGCTCCGGTTCGAAGCCGCCGCTGTCGTTGGAGGAGATCGCGGCGAAGGCCTCCAAGACGGGCGGGCCCATCGCTGCCACGGCATCACTCACCGCGCGGGGAGTCGGCGTTGCCTTCTCCACCCAGGTGTGCGACGTCGAGGTCGATCCGGAGACCGGTCTGGTCAGCATCGTGCGCTTCACGACCGCGCAGGACGCGGGACGGGCGATCCACCCCGGTTATGTCGAGGGTCAGATGCAGGGCGGGGTCGTACAGGGGATCGGATGGGCGCTCAACGAGGAGTACGTCTACGACGAATCGGGCCGGATGCAGAATCCCGCCTTCCTCGACTACCGGATGCCGGTCGCGTCGGATCTCCCGATGATCGACACCGTCATCGTCGAGGTTCCGAATCCCGGTCATCCCTATGGCGTGCGGGGGGTGGGTGAGGTGGGGATCGTCCCTCCCATACCGGCCATCGCCAACGCCATCCACGACGCAACGGGGGTGCGGATGCGCGCCCTCCCGATGTCTCCGGGCCGGGTGCAATCCGAGCTCGCGTCACGAGAGGCGGCGCATGGCGCGCGTGCATCTGTCGGGTGAGCTGCGGCGACTCGGCGACGGGCACGAGGTCGTGGAGATCGAGGCTCGCACCGTCGCGGAGCTCGTCGATCGCCTCGTGGAGAGGTTTCCAGCGATGGATCCCCATGTGCGCGAGGGAGTGGGGATCGCGATCGACGGCGAGGTGATGCCCAACGCCGAGTACGAAGCGGTGAGCCCGCAGTCGGTCGTTCACTTCGTGCCGCCGATCGCCGGCGGCTGAGTCGCGACGGCGCGGGCAGCGAGAAGGGAGCAGCAGGGGATGGAAGCCTCAGCCGGCGGGAAGACGCGGTACGCCCAGGCGATCCTCAAGGGTGTGAACACGCCCTGGACCGATGACTACGAACTCGACACCGCCATCTTCGTCCGTCACACTTCCCGACTGCTCGACTTGGGTTACACCCACCTCTACGTGCTCGGAACAGCGGGCGAGGGCTATGCCCTGAGTGACACGGCCTACCGGCGAATCGTGGACGTGTTCCTCGACGTCACAGCCGGGCCGGATCTGCACCCACAGGTGGGCGTGATCACGTTGTCGCTCGACCACGCCCTCGAACGTATCGCCTATGGATGGGAGCGGGGGGCGCGGATGTTTCAGATCGCCCTGCCGTCGTGGGGGCACATGGAGCCCTCGGAGAAGCTCCGGTACTTCCAGACCGTGTGCGGGGCGTATCCCGAGGCGAACTTCCTCCACTACAACTATCCCTACGCGGTGAACACGATGTCGCCCGCCGAGTACGCGCAGGTGGTCGAGTCGGTGCCGAATCTCGTGGCGACGAAGATCAGCACGATGGACATGGGCGTCGTCCGGGCCCTGATGGAACGAGCCGGCGTGCTGCAGCACTTCTTCCTGCAGGGCCCGTTCCCCTACGGCTCCCTGTATGGAGAGTGCTCGCTGATCAGCAGTCTCGCCCCGCTCTTCCCGCACATGAGCAGGGCGCTGTTCGAAGCGGGGAGGGACGGTCGCGTCGCCGAGTCGTTCGCTCTGCAGCAGCGCATGCTGGAGGTGTCGGCGGGCCTCTATGCGGGCGTCACGCGCAGGCACATCGATGGCGCGTTCGACAAGTTGACATCGTGGCTGGTGGACCCGGGATTCCCCCGGCGGCTCCTTCCCCCGTTCGAGCCGATCAGCGACGAGGCGGCCCGCATGGCCCGGGAGTACTACGAGACCGCCTGCGGCGACCTGTCGTGAACGAGGACGCCGTCGAGCGAATCGACGCGGCCCGACTGCAGGTGATCGCATCTCGCATCTTCGCCGCCGCCGGGGCTCCGCACGACGTGGCAGAGCGGGTGGCGCAGCTGCTGGTGTGGAGCGAGCGGGTGGGCCACGCCTCACACGGGGTGTTGCGCATCCCCGGATACGTCGAGCGAATTCGGCTCGGCGCGCTCGTCCCGCACGCGAGGGGAACGATCGTGCGGCAGACGAGCGGGTCGGTGCTCGTCGACGGGGAGTGGGGCTTCGGTCAGATCGCGGCGAGCCTGGTCACCGAGCAGGCGATCGAGAAGGCGTCCACCAGCGGTATGGCTGTCGCCGGGGCGTATCACATCAATCACGTCGGCCGCCTGGGAGACTTCACCGAGGCGGCGGCCGCGGCAGGACTCATCGCCTTCGCCTTCGTCGGAGGCACTCCAACGGGTCAAGTCGGGAATGTCGCTCCCTACGGAGGACGGAAGCCGGTGTGGGGGACCAACCCGCTCGCCATTGCGATCCCCGGTGACGAGCGAGTCTTCTCCCTCGACTTTGCAACGTCGGTGATCGCGGGAGGCAAGGCGGCGTCCGCCCGCGCTCGCAACGTCGAGTTGGAAGCCGAATACCTGCTCGACAGCGAAGGCCGCCCCACCCGCGACCCGTGGGCGGTGGTAGAGGGCGGTGCGATCCGTCCGTTCGGAGATCACAAGGGATACGCCTTGGCGTTCGCGGTGGAGTTGCTCGCCGGCGCTCTCATCGGGGCCGCGGCGCCGGAGCTCGACGTGCCCGAGATGCACAACGGGCTGCTCTTCATGGTCCTCGCACCCGCCGCCGTCGGAGATGTGACGCGGTTCGGGGCGTCGGTCGATGCGGTCGTCCGTCGTGTGAAGGACTGTCCGCCGGCCGAGGGATTCGAAGAAGTGCTGGTACCGGGCGAGCTGGAGGCGCGTCGGCGAGAGGAGACGGATCTCGCGGGCATCGAGGTTCCACGGTCCGTGGTGGCAGAACTCGTGGCGGTGGGGCGCGGCCTGGGGATCGACCTCGGATTGTGATCAATCCTGGGCGCGGTCGATGTGCGGACGGTGCATCTGCTCATGCTCGAAGAGCAGGTCCCTCCAGGCCGGCCGGCGGTCGGGTTGATCGACGTCGAACGCCACCAGGTGCTCCCTGAGCAGCGATCCGGGGACCCCGAATGCATCCATGCGCCCGATCGTCGAGAGATCCAGCGTGTCGAGCCTCCGATGTTGTTGCAGGTGTTGTTCCCACGAGTGCAGCATGAAGACCTCGGTGATGCGTCGCAGGTCGCCGGCGCTCCGATACACCGCCCAGTGATACGCGCCCGTCCTGAGCCGCAGCCGGCGGAGTTCGGCGAGGAATTCGACGAGGGCGTCGAAGCCGTCCTTCTCGACGGTCCAGGTGTTCGTGACCATGACGGGAGCCGACCTGGTGTCGGCGTCTGGGAAGACGTCTTCTCCCGGCTCGGGCACGACGGGCGGTTCGATGCGCTCGAGCACCGGCAGGGGCATGCGGAACGCGGCCACACCGATGGCCACCACCATCGCCGAGAACACGAGCAGTGAGCCGGCGGCACCGATCTGATCACCGAGGGCACCGGAGGCGATGGCGCCGAGAGGAAGGAACCCGAAGACCGAGAGCACGAAGGCGCTCATGGTGCGCCCCCTGACCCAGTCAGGGGTGAGCATCTGGAATGTGCTGATGAGGGTCGACAAGATCCACGTCCACAGGAATCCGGCCAGGGCGATCGCCACCGCCGTGACGGCCAGCACCCGAGAGGCGCCTACCACCATTCCCGCCACCCCGAAGAGCACGATGGACTTCGGGATCATCCGCTCCGGGAAGAGGCGTCCCGCCAGCGAACGCGACAGCCCCCCGACGAGGGCGCCGGCACCGAAGAGACCGAGCAGCGTTCCGTAGAGCGCGGACTCCCCGCCGAGCACGTCGCTCGTGAGGTTGGGGAGCATCGAGCGCAGTGCCGCCGAGGCGAAACCGAACAGACATCCGAGGAGCAGCAACCACAGGTAGTCGCGGGAGAAACGCAGGTAACGGAGTCCGGTGGCAATGGCCACCGCCATCGAACCCCGCTCCTGGTTCCATTCCAGCGTGCGAGCCCGAAACGTCGTCCACAGGAGGGTGAGATATCCGACGGTGGCGACCGAGAACGACCACCCCGGGCCAACCGTGGCGACGAGCAGACCTCCGACCGCCGGTCCGAGGGCGGTCGCTGCCCCGCCGGTGGCGGAGTTCAGAGAGACTGCACCTGGCACCAGGCTGGAGGGCACGAGCGAGGGCACGATCGCCTGCCAGGCCGGATTGAAGAATGCCACGCCCACGCCGATGACGAATCCGAGCCCCACGAGCCGGGCAGGGGTGATGGCGTCGAATGCCCACATCGCCGACATCGCCATCGAAGACAGGGCGAGCACCGCAGACGAGGCCACCAGTAGAAGCCGACGATCGAGCAGGTCTGCGGCGGCGCCCGCCGGGAGTGACAGGATCAGAAGGGGGAAAGTGGGCGCCGCCACCATGAGGCTCACCCAGAACGGCGACGACGTGAGTTCGAGGATCAGCCACGAGCTCGCGACGACGAGTACCAGGTGGCCGAGATTGAAGATGATGAGCGCCACCCACAGCCGCCGGAAGCCGGCGATGCGGAGGGGCGCCATCGACGAGCCGTTGGACGGAGCCGCCTTGCCGGGGAGATCCCGGAGGTCGCGTGTCCCGCCTCGGCCGTTGCCGGCGTTCCGACGGTTCACGGCAGTGTGTCGAGGGCTCGCACGATTTGCGCACGCGAGACCCAACTGCCCGAGACGACGAGCGTGACCCGCTCGCCCGGTATGTCGTCGAGGTGGTTCTCCAGCGCCGCGAGCGGTGCGGCGGCGGCACCTTCCATCAGGCACCCTCCCAGCGTGAGGCCGACGCCGATGGCCGCGTACAGGTCGTCGTCATCCACGAGCGCCATCGCCCGCAGGCGACGCCGCATCACGCCGAGTGCGAGACGGCCGGGACGCTCGGTGGCGAGACCACCGGCGAACGTGTGACACGACTGCTCGACGACCCTTCCCGCCAGCCAGCTGGTGGTGGCGCTCGGCGCCGCGGTGGACTGCACACCCACGATCTCCACCTGTGATCCCACCCGTTCGGCCGCCAGCAGAGAACCGGCCACGAGGTTGCCGCCCCCGACGGGTACGAGGACGGTGTCCATCTCGACGTTCCCGATCACCTCGCTCATGACGGTGGCCGCCCCTGCCATCAGCGTGGGATCCTCGCCGTCCTCCAGGTACACGCCACCGTCCCGTTGCGCCGAGACCTTCGCCGCCTGTTGGGCCTCCGAGAGGGTGGACCCGGCGACCGTCACGTGCGCGCCGAGTTCGCGCATCGCCTGGAGCTTCTCGTCCAGCGCCGACGACGGCGCGGTCACCGTCACCGGCACTCCGGCGCGGGATGCGGCGAAGGCCACACCCTGCCCGTGGTTGCCCGTGGAGGCGGTGTGGATGGGAACGACCCCCTGCTCGCGCACGATGCGGGTGACGGCGGCCAACGCACCCCGGTGTTTGAAGGAACGAACAGGGGACAGGCTCTCCAACTTGAGGTGGACCTCTCGTCCGTACCGCCGGGAGAGCGCACGCGACTGCACCAGCGGTGTCGGGGGCACGGCTCGCCGAACTGCCTCGGCCGCCGCGTCGAGTTCGGCCGGACCAGGTTCGGCCGGATCGGGCGGTTCCTGCCCGTGGCGTTCTTCGCTGTCCTCCAGGGTCCTCCGATGGACGCCACGAGGTGGTGAGCCTGGGTCCCCGAGTTCAGTCCCGATTTCGCGCATCATCCACAGTGGACGCGGGACGATAGGGAATTGTCTGGCAATTGGCGAGTAGCAGCCATAATCGGCTCCACCGTGCCGGAACGTCGCCTCCCCGCCGCAAGCCTGGTCCTACGCCCGGCGGCCGTCGTCGACGAATCACATCTCCGCGACGGGATGGAGATCTGGGTGGCGGGCACCGAGATCGCCCATGTCGGCCAGGTCGGTGCGCGGTCCGTCGACGGTGTGCACGTCGTCGACTTGCCCGATGTCACCGTGCTCCCGGGGCTGATCGACTGCCACACCCACTATCTCTTCGACTCGGAGAGCGCGGGCGACAGCATCGCCGAAGCATGGATGGCGCCCCCCCAGCGCACCGTGCTGGTGGGCGCCCGCAATGCCCGACGTGCCCTGGAGGCGGGAGTCACGACCGCCCGGGGGGCGGGCGCCCCCCACGACCTCGACGTCGTC